>DASWFL010000306.1:0-2238 GCA_036394255.1 Steroidobacteraceae bacterium | reverse complement strand
AAAGGCTGCGGGCCTCTGCGCCGATGGCGCCGCCGCGATTCAAAACACGCCGAACGCCAGGCCCGCCGCGAATGTCTGGCCCAGTTCCCGGCAGCGCTCCAGATCCTCCGGCTTGAGATCGCCGCGCACGATGAGCGGTTCGGCGACCCGTTTCCACTTGTACCCCAGGGCAATGCGCTCGATGGCATTGACGGCACCGGTCCCGTCGTTGCCGGCACTCACGAACAGGGCATAGGGGAGAGCTTCCACCCGGCCTTCCGCCGGATAGAACGTCCGATCCATGAAGTCCTTGACGGCGCCCGACATGTAGCCGAAGTGCTCGGGCGTACCGATGAGCAGACCCTGCGCCCACAGCAGGTCCTCGATGCTGGCCTCCAGCGCCGATTTCACCCGGCAGTCGATCTCTTCGGCGGCCTTTTCGATGCCCTCGACGACGGCACTGACCATCGCGGCGGTCCTTCCGCCGCCATGGCCACCGTAGATCAACAGCAAATGCATCATCCCGTATAATCTACGCGCGGCGCCGGCTCTGTGCGACGGTGGCGGCACTGGAGGACGGATGCACGCATCGCGGCACGCGACCCCCGGGGCGCAGCCCCCGGGCTTCGGCGAATTCGTGGCGCTGGTTGCGGCGATGATGTCGACGCAGGCACTGGCCGTCGATGCCATGCTGCCGGCATTGCCCACGATCGTCCGCGAGCTGGGCGTCGCCAACGCCAACCACGGACAATGGGTGGTGACGGCCTACATCGCGGGCGTCGGGCTGGGCCAGCTGTTCTGGGGACTGGTCTCGGACCGCGTGGGCCGGCGTCCGGTGCTGCTGTGTGGCCTGGCTTTGTACGTGCTGGCCTCCGTGTCCTGCGCACTGAGCGCGAATTTCATCGCGCTGCTGGGTTGGCGCCTGATTCACGGCCTGGCCGCCGCCAGCGTCGTGGTATCGCGATCCGTGGTCCGCGACCTGTACTCCGGGCGCAGGCTGGCACGAGTGATGTCCCTGACCTTCATGGTCTTCCTGATCGTGCCGATCCTCGCGCCGAGCCTGGGGCAGCTGATCCTGCTGGTGGCGCCGTGGCGCGACGTCTTTGTGGTGTTCGGCGTGTACGGGGCGGCCATCGCGCTGTGGGCGTACCTGCGTCTGCCCGAGACCCTGCACCCGGAGTATCGCCTGACGTTGACGGTGCCGCACGTCGTCGGTGCCGTGCGGCTGGTGCTGGGCGAGCGCGCCTCGCTGTGCTACACCCTCGCCATCACGATCCTGTTCGGCTCGCTCCTGTCCTATGTGGGCATGGTGCAGCAGATCTTTGCCGACGTCTTTCACCGCGCGAACTGGATGCCCGCGGTGTTTGCGCTGTGTGCCCTCTCGATGGGTGCCGCGGCGTACATGAATTCGCGGATCGTCGAACGCCTGGGGATGCGCGCGGTCTCCCATACCGCACTGCTGCTGTTCATCGGCGTGACGGCGGTGCACGCCGCGATCGCAGCGTTCGGGTTCGAACGGCTGTGGACATTCGTGTTGCTGCAATCGGCGACCATGGCCTGCTTCGCCCTGACGGCCTCAAACTTCGGCGCCATGGCAATGGAACCGGTAGGCGCGGTGGCCGGCATCGGTGCCTCGCTCCAGGGTTTCATCACGACGCTGGGCGGCGCCCTGCTCGGCGCAGCGATCGGGCGGCTGTTCAATGCTACGACCGTACCGCTGGCGGCCGGCGCCTTGTGCTGCGGCCTGCTGAGCCTGCTCTTTGCCCTGCTGGCGGAGCGGGGCCGCCTGTTCCGCCCGCATCACGCGCTGGCAACGGACGCCACCGTCCTATAATGGGAGCCAGCGAACCGTCCGCAGGAGGCACTGATGAAAACCCACTCCCATTCCCTCTCCCAGTCCCTGGCCCTCTCCCTGGCGATGTGCAGTATGGCGCTGGCGGCCGAAGCGGGTGATTTCAAACTCATCAGCCCGGACATTGCGCCCGGCGGCAGCATCGCCAACAAGTTCATCTACAAGGGTTTTGGTTGTTCGGGCGACAATATTTCACCGGCCCTGAACTGGAGCGGAGCGCCCGCCGGCACGAAGAGTTTCGCGTTGCTGGTGCACGATGCCGACGCGCCCACGGGCGGTGCGGGTTGGTGGCATTGGTTGGTGTACGACATTCCAGCCACAGCTGCGGCCCTCGCGCAGGGCGCGGGCACAGCGGACGGTGCGGGACTGCCGGCGGGCAGCGCGCAGGGCAGGACGGATTTCGGCTC
>DASWFL010000305.1:0-10650 GCA_036394255.1 Steroidobacteraceae bacterium | reverse complement strand
ACCGGTGCGCCCGCCAACGACTTTTACACCACGCAAAGCCGGCAATTCTATGTGGGCGACATCGAGACCTATTCGGACGATAACGTGAACAAGTCGCACTCGACGAACGTCAACCTGCAGCTCAGTTACGACCGGGGCGGCAATTTCACCGGTGGGGTGCGCGCGATCTATGCGAGCGCGAGCCAGCTGCATATGGAGAGCTACCTGCAATACGCGATCTCCGACGGTACGATCTGGCCGAACGAACCACCCGATGCCCTGCCGCCTCCCGTCCCCCCCGCTACTTATGCCTACGTGGTTCCTGGCGGTACGCGCGAGTTCAACCCTTATGGCTTCGCGCCCAACACCATTCCGGCCACCATTACTCTGACCGGGGACCACATGGGGCTCGGCCTGCCCCAGTCCCTGCTCGCCACCCTCGGCAACGTGAATGCCTATGCGCTGAAGACCGTCACCTCCGAGGGCGACTACGACCGCAGTGCCACCATCAAGGCCTTGCGTGCCGATGGCCATTACAAGTTCAGCGATCACAACCTGCTCCTCGATTTTGGCCTGCGCCAGGAAAGCCACAGCGCCGACAACGAGAGCTTCGCGCTGATTGCGCCTGTCGATGCCGGATTGGCTTACTACAATCCGGTCATCGACCCCGTGGCTGGCACGGAAGATCTGTCCACCCGGATTCCTGTCCCCGGGGGCTGCTATGTGCATTACAAGGCCGCGGACGTGCTGCTCGACGGCGGTGGCGTTCCCGGGGCCTGCAAGGCCGGCGATCCGGTCACGGGCTTCTACCGCAACAACCCCTTGGTGGGCCTGAATCCGAGCCAGCTCGGCCAGGTGATCGCCAACAATACGCGCCTGTATAACCACCTCGCCGACGTGCAGGGCGTGAATGTCTACGCCCTCGATCCGAAGATCATGGACGACGTGCTGGCGTTCCAGAACTCCATGTATCCGGGTGAAATACGCGATCATGATCCGGGCGGCACCTGGCACGTGGATGTCCGTCAGACGAGCGCCTACATGCAGGCCAATTTCAAAGGGGGGAGCAGCTATCCTTTTGGCGCCAATGTCGGCCTGAAGCTGATCAGGACACATCTGGGCATTGATCAGCACACGGTGGGACCGAGCGGGCCCTATTACGTCAGCCCCCAGGACCTCGGCATCGTCCACACCGACCGGAGCTTCACCGACGTGCTGCCGGTGGCCAACCTGTTCGTGGACCTGCACCAGAACCTCCGGTTGCGCCTGGCCTTCTCGAAGAACATGGAGCTCCTCAACCTCGATCAATGGGGCGGCGGCCTCACCCTGAATTACGCCTTTTCGGCCGGCCCGCCGCCAGTCATCGCCGTGTTCGGCGGCCAGCAGAATGGCAATCCCAATCTCGATCCCTGGCGATCGACCAACTACGATGTCTCGCTCGAGTACTACTTCGGCCGCGCCAGCTTGCTCAGCATCGCGGCCTTTCATGTCGACGTGGCGAGTTTTGTCCACACCGACAGCGCGGTGCGTTGCGACCTGCCGGACCAGGACGGCGTGGTGCGCCGCTGCGTCGGGATCAGCGGGCCGGCCCAGGGCGCGGGCAAGTCGCTCGGCGGCGTGGAAATCGGCCTGAAGCAGGCGCTCGATTTCCTGCCGGGCAAATGGGCGAATCTGGGTATCGATGCCAACTTCACCTACTCGCCCAGCAACACGGGCAGGGACGTGGCGGGCAATACGATTCCCTTCGAGCAAAACTCGAAGGAGCAGGCGAACCTCATCCTCTGGTACCAGGACAAGAATTTCCAGGTCCGCCTCGCCGGCAATTACCGCTCCAAGCGGGCCGTGGCCGAGAACTACGGCGGCATCAGCGGTTTCGAGGAATATCAGGCCTCAACGCTCTATATGGACGCTTCGGCGAGCTACGATTTTGCCCGCCACTTCCAGGTGTTCGTGGACGGCTCCAATCTCGGCGGCGAGAAGGAACACTACTACCTGGTCTGGCCCGACATGCCGCTGAACACCACGCAGTTCGAATCGCGCTATGCGATCGGGGTGCGCGCCAAATTCTGAGTGCCCGAAGTGCCTAGGATTGCGTCAACTGCCGCCACTGTGCATCAGTGAGCGGCAGCCGGCGCAGCCCGGCGGTGGGCAGGTGCCCGGTGGCAGGCTGCGCGGACAGCTGGCGAGCCAGCTCGCTGATCCCCGGGTTGTGACCGACAACCAGCAGGCTCCTGGCCCCGCCGTGGTGGCGCCCGATCGCAGCGCGGATCACGGCCAGCGACGCCGCGTACAGTTCCGGCACCGCCTGCAGCAGCGTTTCGGCCAGCTTGAGTTCTCCCGCCACGATGGCGGCGGTCTCCCGCGTACGACGCGCGGGGCTCAGCAGGACGCGATCGAGCTGGACGCCACTGGCGGCGAGCGTTCTGGCGGCCTGGGCCGCCGCCCGGCGCCCCGCGGCCGTGAGCGGTCGCGTAAAGTCTTCCGCGCCCAGTTCAGCCGGAGCGGCCTGCGCGTGGCGCATCAGGATCAGTTCATGCACGGCAGGAGCGGAGTGGCTACCACATCATGCCCGTCTGGAGCCGCGCCGCCTCGGACATCATGGACTGACTCCAGGGCGGATCGAAGACCAGTTGCACATCAGCCTTGCTGACCGTCGGGATGATTTCCAGTTTGTCGCGGACGTCCTGCACCAGCACCTCGCCCATCCCGCAGCCTGGTGCGGTCAGGGTCATGGTGACGCTCAGCTTGCGGGTGCCGTCTTCATTGGCGCTGACGTCGCAGGCGTAGACCAGGCCGAGATCGACGATATTGATCGGAATCTCCGGATCGAAGCAATGGCGCATCTGCGCCCAGGCCAGCTCCTTCACGTCCGCTTCGGTGGCGTTGGGCGGCAATTGCGGGGGCAGCACACGCTCCTTGCCGATGGCGTCGGCCTGCTCGCCCGGGATCCGGTACAGATTGCCCTCGATATAAAGCGTGAAACTGCCACCCAGGGCCTGGGTGATATAGCCGGCGAGCCCCTGCTTGAGCGTGATGGGCGTGCCGGCCGGCACGATGACGGCCTCGACGTCACGGCTGAGGATGACCGGCTCGTTTTCGTACCCGGCCATCCTCACTCCGTCGAAACAGTCGGCCGCTCGCCCGCGGCATGGCGCTGCAAGGCCGCGTGCAGCGTATGCCAGCACAGGCTGGCGCATTTGACGCGGGCGGGGAATTCGCGCACGCCGCCGAGCGCCATGAGCTTGCCCAGCGGGAGCGCGGGCACGTGCGCCGGCTCGGTGAGCAGGGCGTGCACTTCGCGGTACAGCGCCTCGACCTCGGGCAGCGACTTGCCGCTGACCGCCTCGCTCATCATCGAGGCGGAGGCCACGGAGATGGCGCAGCCCTGTCCATTGAAACGTATGGCACTCAAGCGGTCGTCGGCCAACCGCAGTGTCAGGCTGAGCGAATCGCCGCACACGGGGTTGTGGCCCAGCGCCTCGGCGTCCGCCGGCTCGAGCCGGCCGAAATTGCGGGGGCTGCGGTTGTGATCGAGGATCACGTCGCGGTACAGATCGCGGATGTCCATCAGGCGAACACCTCGCGTACCCGCGCCAGGCCCGCCAGCAACCGAGCGATGTCGGCCTCGGTGTTGTAACAGGCGAAGGACGCCCGGGCCGTGGCCGCCAGCCCGTAGTAAGTCATCACCGGCATGGCGCAGTGATGGCCGGTACGGATCGCGATGCCCTCCTGATCCAGGATGGTGCCGATGTCGTGCGGGTGCACGCCGGCCAGCGTGAAGGAGATGACGGCCGCTTTCTCGCGCGCCGTGCCGATGATCTGCAGACCGGGGATGGCGGCCAGCTGCGCCGTCGCCAGCATCAGCAGGCCCTGCTCATGCGCCGCGACGCGATCGCGGCCGAGCCCTTCCAGGTAGTCGATCGCTGCGGCCAGACCGATCGCCGCGGAAATGTTGGGCGTGCCGGCCTCAAACCTCCAGGGCAATTCGTTGTAGGTGCTGCGCGCAATGCTGACGCTCAGAATCATGTCGCCGCCGCCCTGCCAGGGGGGCATCGCCGCCAGCAGCGATTCGCGCCCGTAGAGCACGCCGATGCCGGTCGGCGCGTACATCTTGTGGCCCGAGAAGGCGTAGAAGTCGCAGTCCAGCTGCTGCACATCGACACGCTGGTGGGCAATGGCCTGGGCGCCGTCGAGCAGCACCGGCACGCCCCGCGCGTGAGCAGCGGCGATGATCTGCGCAACGGGCAGTGTCGTGCCGAGCGCATTGGACACGTGGGCCACCGCCACCAGCCGGGTGCGGGGTCCGAGCAGATCCAGGAAGGCATCCAGTTCGAGCTCGCCTGCAGGCGTCAGGGGCGCGGCGATGAGCTGCGCGCCCGCCGCGGCGCAAGCCAGTTGCCAGGGCACGATGTTGGCGTGATGCTCGAGATGCGTGATCAGCACTTCGTCGCCGGCACCCAGCTGCGCTCCGCCCCAGGAACGCGCGACCAGGTTGATGGCCTCGGTGGTGCCGCGGGTGTAGATGATCTCGCGCGTACTGCGCGCATTGATGAAGCGGCGCACGGTCTCGCGCGAGGCCTCGAAGGCGGCGGTGGCCTCCTGGCTGAGGGTGTGGACGCCGCGATGCACATTGGCGTGGCTGGTCGTGGCGTAATGTTCCGTCGCATCGAGCACCGCCCGGGGTTGCTGCGAGGACGCCGCGCTGTCGAGATAGACGAGCGGGCGGCCGTGCACCTCGCGGCCCAGGATCGGAAAGTCCGCGCGCACCCGCTCGGCCCGGAGCCGTCCCTGGGCATCCACGTAAGTGTCGGGGAGCATGGCGGGCGGTGCGTTCATTGCAGCAGTTCCGTCGCGGGGGTGTCCGCAAGCCGGGCCGCGGCGGCCTGGCCGGCCACACGCCTCAGGGCCGGCGCGTCGATCGCATTGAGGGCCTCGGCCAGAAACGCCCACTTCAGGAGCGAGCGCGCCTCGGCCGGCCCCAGGCCGCGCGACAGCAGGTAAAACAGCAGGTCTTCATCCAGCCTTCCGGTGGTGGCGCCATGCGCCGCCTGAACGTCGTCCGTGTTGATCGTGAGCCGCGGACGCAGATCGACCTCCGCGCCGGCGCCATCGATGAGGCCACGGAGCGATTGCAGGACCCTTGCACCCGGCGCAGTGGCTGCGACCTGCACGTCGGCACTGCAGGCCACGTGGGCGCGATCGCTGGCGATGCCGCGGAACAGCTGGTCGCTGCGCGTACCGGGCGCTTCGTGCAGCACCGTGAACAAGGCGTCACAGACCTGTGTGTCCCGGGCGGTCGCCAGGGCCCGGATCTGGGTCCTGGCATCGCGACCGCCGAGGCGCACCTGGGTGGTGCTGCGGGCGGTCTGAGCGCCGGCACCCACCTGGCGCAGCAGATAATGGCCGTCGGCGCCGACCGAAACCGCGACCGTATCGTAGTGCAGCGCATCCGGTGCGCTCTGCAGCAAACGGGTGTGCGTCAGTTGCGCGTGCTCGCCGAGCTGCAGCTCCACTTGCACGCAGCTCCACCCCGTGGGGCCGGCGCCGCCCAGATGCCGCTCCACCAGTTCGAGCTGCGCGTGCGGCGCCACCTGGATGTCGAGCTCGAGGTAACTGCCACGGGCCTCCGCGGTGGTGATCGAAACGAGTTCCAGTGCGAGGGTCCCCTCCACGCGCAGGGCGAGGGGCTCGGGGGCGAACATGCGGGCGATGAGGCCGAAGCGGCCGTCGCCTGCGGACATGAACGGCAGCACGCCGGCATCGGCGTTGCGGGCGTCGGTGCGACGCAGGCGGTCAATCAAGGAGGTCTCGGGCAGTGCATGTTCTGGATGGTGGCGTCCGTCGATGAACACCAGGCGTGAGTAGCCGGGCAGCGCCGGCGGCAACGCGGGGCTGGCGGTCGGCTGTGGCCCGGGCAGGAAACTGCGCACCGCTTCCAGTGCCCGCAGGTTGGCATAGCGCCAGTTTTCATCGCGGCGGGTGGGCAGGGCGTGGGTGCGCAGGGCCTGGGCCGCGGCCAGGCGCGCCGGTGCGGCGCCATCGGCCGGGCCGAATTCGGACAGGATGCGCTCCAGGGCGTTCATGCCATCGCTGCGGCCGGCTCGAGCAGCCAGTCGTAGCCGCGCCGCTCGAGCTCGAGCGCCAGGGCGCGATCGCCGCTGCGGACGATGCGCCCGCGGGCCAGCACGTGGACCTGGTCGGGCACGACGTAGTCGAGCAGGCGCTGATAGTGCGTAATCACCACCACGGCGCGCTCGGCCGCGCGCAGGCTGTTGATGCCGCGGCCGACGATCTTGAGCGCGTCGATGTCGAGGCCGGAGTCGGTCTCGTCCAGCAGCGCCAGCCGCGGCTCCATCACCAGCATCTGCAGGATCTCGTTGCGCTTCTTTTCACCGCCGGAAAAGCCCTCGTTGACGCCGCGTGTCAGCAGCGCGTCGTCGATGTGCATGGTGCGCATTTTTTCGCGCACCATGTTGAGGAAGTCGAAAGCGTCGATGTCCTGCTCGCCATGATGGCGGCGGCGCGCATTGAGCGCGGCCTTGAGCAGGTAGGCGTTGCTGACGCCGGGAATTTCCACCGGATACTGGAACCCGAGGAACAGGCCCGCGCGGGCGCGCTCCTCGGCGGGCAGCGCCAGCAGGTCGGCGCCATCGAAGTGTACGCTGCCGCCCGTGACCTGGTACCCGGGGCGCCCGGCGAGCACGTGTGCGAGCGTGCTCTTGCCCGACCCATTCGGGCCCATGATGGCGTGCACTTCGCCCGCGTTCACGCTCAGGGATACGCCGTGCAGCAGCGGGGTGCCCCCGGCGCTGACCGTCAGGTTATCGATCTTGAGGAGCGGTGTGTTCACCCGACGGCTCCTTCCAGGGTGACGGCCAGGAGGTTCTGGGCCTCGACGGCAAATTCCATGGGCAGCTCCCTGAACACATCGCGGCAGAAGCCGCTGACGATCATGTTGACGGCATCTTCGGTGCTCAAGCCCCGTTGCTGGCAGTAGAAGAGCTGGTCCTCGCTGATGCGCGAAGTACTGGCCTCGTGCTCGACCGTCGCGCCCGGATTGCGGGTCTCGATGTACGGAAAGGTGTGGGCGCCGCACTGGGGTCCGAGCAGCAGCGAATCGCAGCGCGTGAAATTGCGGGCGCCGCGTGCCGAGGGCATGATTTTCACCAGGCCGCGGTAGGTGTTCTGGCCGTGGCCGGCCGAGATGCCCTTGGACACGATCGTGCTGCGGCTGTTGGCGCCGATGTGAATCATCTTCGTGCCGGTGTCGGCCTGCTGATAGTTGTTGGCCGTCGCGACCGAATAGAACTCGCCCACGGAATTCTCGCCACGCAGCACGCAACCGGGATATTTCCAGGTGATGGCCGAGCCGGTCTCGACCTGGGTCCACGAAATGCGCGAATTGCGCCCGCGGCATTCACCGCGCTTGGTCACGAAGTTATAGATGCCGCCGCGCCCCTGCGCGTCGCCCGGGTACCAGTTCTGCACCGTCGAGTACTTGATCTGCGCGTCATCGAGCGCGATGAGCTCCACCACGGCGGCGTGCAGCTGGTTCTCATCACGCATCGGCGCCGTGCAGCCCTCCAGATAGCTGACGTGGCTGCCTGCGGCCGCGATGATCAGGGTGCGCTCGAACTGCCCGGTGTTCGCGGCGTTGATGCGGAAATACGTCGACAGCTCCATGGGGCAGCGCACCCCGGGCGGGACGTAGACGAAGGAGCCGTCGGTAAAGACCGCCGAATTCAGGGTGGCGAAGAAATTGTCCGTGTAGGGCACCACGCTGCCCAGATATTCCTCCAGCAGTTGCGGGTGGGAGGCGACAGCCTCGGAGAATGGGCAGAAGATCACGCCCGCTTCGGCGAGCCGTTCCTTGAAGGTGGTGGCCACCGACACGCTGTCGAACACGGCGTCCACCGCCACGCCGGCCAGGCGGGCGCGCTCGTGCAAGGGGACGCCGAGCTTGGCGTAGGTCTCGAGGAGCTTGGGATCGACCTCGGCCAGGCTCTTCGGCGCGTCGCCCTTCGGTCTGGGTGCCGAGTAATAGGAAATCGCCCCGTAGTCGAGTGGCGGGTAGTGCAGGTGGCCCCAGTGCGGCTCACGCATGGTGAGCCAGTGCTCGAAGGCGCGCAGGCGCCAGTCGAGCAGAAACTTGGGCTCGCGCTTCTTGGCGGAAATCAGCCGGATCACCGCTTCGTCGAGGCCAGGAGGCACCGTATCGGACTCGATGTCGGTGACGAACCCGTGCTGGTAACCGCGATCGAAGAGCGCCGTGAGGTCCGGATTGCTGCTCATCGGCGTTCCGTCCCACCCGCTGGCGCGGGGGTGGCAGGGGCGCTGGGCGGACTGCGGCCACCGCGCAGTTGCCGCTCCAGGGCCGCGAATCGCACCGCCTCCCCGCCCAGGCCTGCCAGTTCGAGCAGCGTGATTTCCTGCAGCGAGCGGCGGATCGCGAGGTTGACCCGCTGCCAGGCACGGCCCACACCACAGGTGCTTTCGATGCCGCAGCGGTGCGGCTGCCGCGCACACTCGATCAAGGCCATCGGCCCTTCCAGGGCGTCCAGGATCTGGGCGGCGGTGATCTCGGCGGCCGGTCGGGCGAGGCGGTAGCCGCCATGAAGGCCGCGGGTGGAGCTCACCAGCTGCCGGCGGTGCAACAATTTCATGACCTTACTGACGGTGGGCGTGGCAATGTGGGACTGGGCACTGAGCTGCCCGGCGGTCATTTGCTGGTCCGGCACGCAGGCCAGCCGCGCCAGCAGCACGGTGGCGTAGTCGGTCATTTTGCTGATGCGCAACATAAGTGTCCTGGACCCGGGTTGCCCGCCATCTAGGACTAGTTTAGTCCTAGATTGGTTGGACTTAAAGAGCAATGCGCCACGTTTGCTATGCTTGCCACCCCTTTTTGGAGGCAAGCGCATGAGACGGGCAGATCTGGAGGGCGTAGCGGCGCAGATGGTCGCCGCGGGTAAAGGCATCCTGGCAGCCGACGAGAGTTCCGGAACGATCAAGAAGCGTTTCGACAAGATCGGCCTGGAATCGACGGAAGAGTCGCGGCGCACTTATCGCGATCTGCTGTTGACGACTCCCGACATGGCCAAGTCGATCAGCGGCGTAATTTTCTATGACGAGACGCTGCGGCAGAAGACCAGCAGCGGTGTGCCGTTCGGCGCTTATCTCGGGCAGCTGGGCGTCCTGCCCGGCATCAAGGTGGACATGGGCGCCAAGGCCCTGGCCGCATTCCCCAACGAGACCATCACCGAGGGTCTCGACGGGCTGCGGGAACGGCTCGTCGAGTACTACGGGCTGGGCGCGCGCTTTGCGAAGTGGCGGGCCGTGATCGACATCGGCGCGGGTATCCCCACTTCCTTCGCGATACACGCCAATGCCCAGGCGCTGGCGCGTTACGCGGCACTGTGCCAGGAACAAAACATCGTGCCGATCGTCGAACCGGAAGTGCTCATGGATGGAGCACACACCATCGAGCGCTGCGAAGAGGTCACCGACGCCGTGCTGGCCGAGGTATTTCAGCAGCTGCGCGCTCACCGCATACACCTGGAAGGCATGATCCTGAAACCCAACATGGTCATTGCGGGAAAGAAATGCCCGCAACCCTCGAGCCCGGAGCAGGTGGCCGCCGCGACGGTGCGCTGCCTGCGCCGCCAGGTGCCGGCGGCGGTGCCGGGCATCGCCTTCCTTTCGGGCGGCCAGTCCCCTGCCGAGGCGACCCTGCACCTCTCGCTGATGAATGCGGCGGGGAACCTGCCCTGGCAGTTGTCCTTCAGCTATGGCCGCGCCCTGCAGGACGCGGCTCTCGCCGCCTGGGGCGGCAAGAGCGCCAATGTGGCGGCGGGCCAGCGCGAGTTCGCGCGCTGGGCGCGCTTGAACGCTCTGGCCCGGAGCGGTCGCTACAAGACCGGCATGGAGTCACAGGCTGCCTGATGACTGCACTCACCGCGGCCGGGCCGGTCGTCGAGGTCAGCGGTGTTCGCTACGAGATCGACGGCCGGCGCATCTTTGAAAATCTGAGCCTGCAGGCGCGGCACGGCGAGATCACCGCCGTGCTGGGCCCCAGTGGTACCGGCAAGACCACGCTGCTGCGCCTGTTGATGGGTGCCATCCGGCCGGCGGCCGGTCGCGTGACGGTGTTCGGCGCGCAGGTGCCAACGCTCAGGCGCGTGGAGCTCTACACGCTGCGGCGCCGTGTCGGCATGCTGTTCCAGAACGGCGCGCTGATGAGCGACCTCAGCGTGTTCGAAAATGTGGCCTTTCCGCTGCGCGCGCATACCCGGCTGC
Source organism: Steroidobacteraceae bacterium (assembly GCA_036394255.1). Taxonomy (GTDB): domain Bacteria; phylum Pseudomonadota; class Gammaproteobacteria; order Steroidobacterales; family Steroidobacteraceae; genus FEN-1191. The sequence goes on along the minus strand of DASWFL010000305.1, from coordinate 378 downwards.
CTGAACCCCTGCTGCGCCGATTGGTACTCATGAAGTTGCAGGCTGTCGGCCTGCGTGGCGCCGCGGACCTGGCGCCGGCAGCGCTCTCGGGCGGGATGGCCAGGCGCGTGGCGCTGGCGCGGGCAATCGCGATGGATCCGGAGTTGCTCATTTACGATGAACCCTTCGTAGGCCTGGATCCGATCTCACTGGGCGTGATCCTCCGGCTCATCCAGTCACTGAACGCCACGCTCGGCATCACCACGATCGTGGTCACGCATGATGTCCAGGAGATCAGCCGCATTGCACATCAGAGCTATCTGCTGGCCAACGGCGGCGTGGTCGCGGCCGGGAGCCCGGCCGAGCTGCGTGCCGCCGCCGCGCCGGTCGTCAACCAGT
>DASWFL010000304.1:0-4428 GCA_036394255.1 Steroidobacteraceae bacterium | reverse complement strand
GGTCGGGCGCGCTCCAGACGGCCTGGTCTTCCAGCTCGAGGGCGACTTCCTCGAGACGCTCGCGCTTGCGATCGTACTCAAAGAAACCCCCTCAAGGAGCGCGCACGCTCCTCGAGATCTTTGAGGGTCCGCTTCAGCTGTGTGACTTCCATCGCTGCGCCTGCTCTGAATGAACGCGCATGGTAGCACGGGCGCCCGCCGGTTCAGGGCGGCAGCAGATGCTCGACCACGAGCTGCAGGCGGCGCTCGCCCTGGTAGTCGTTGGTACCCAGCCGGTAAATCAGCCTGACCCGGCCCTGCGGCAGTGCCGCCGGTCGCTGCGGGTCGATGCTGTTGAAGGCAATGGCCTCGAAGCCGCCGCGCCCTTCCCGGGCCGCGACCTGGAAGCGCAGATGCCGCTCCGCGAGGACCCGCGGGCTGCCGCGCAGCTCGAATACGCCGTCGAACAGCGGCTCGGGAAAGCCGGCGCCCCAGGGTCCGCCGGCCCGTAGCGCTTCGGCCAGCGGCAGCGCGATCTCCTCCTCGCTGAGTTCACCGTCCGTCTCGATGGCATCGCCCAGTGCACTGTGCGCCATCGCACGTCGCACCTCGGCATCGAAGGCACGGGCGAAGCGATCGAGTTCCTTGCGCGGCAGAGTCAGGCCCGCGGCCATGGCGTGGCCGCCGAACTTCTCCAGCAGGCCCGGCTCGCGCGTGGCGATCGCCTCGAGTACATCGCGCACGTGTACGCCGGGCACCGAGCGGGCCGAGCCGCGCAGATTCCGCTCATCGGCCAGCGCAAAGGCGACCACCGGCCGGCGGAGGCGCTCCTTGACGCGGCCAGCGACGAGGCCAACGATTCCCTGGTGCCATTCCGGATCGAACAGACAGACACCGGCGCGCTGCGCGGCGCTGTCCTGGCTCTCGAGCGCGCGCACCGCGGCGAGCGCCGTGAGCTGCATCCCGGCCTCGATCTCGCGCCGCTGGGCATTGAGCGTGTCGAGCTCGGCAGCCAGCGCGCGCGCCTCGGCCTCATCGTCGCTGAGCAGGCAGCGGATGCCAATGGACATGTCGGTGAGCCGCCCGGCCGCGTTGAGCCGTGGCGCGACCGCAAAGCCCAGGTCGGCGCTCGTCAGCTCCGCTGCCGCGCGGCGCGCGATGGCGAGCAGCGCCGCGATGCCCGGCACGCACTTGCCGGCGCGAATGCGTGCCAGCCCCTGGGCGACCAGCACCCGGTTGTTGGCGTCGAGCGGCACCACGTCGGCCACCGTGCCGAGCGCCACCAGATCGAGCAGTGCCGTGGTGGGCGCTGCGCCGGCGGGCAATTGCCCGGCCACCTCGAGCGCCCGGCGCAGGGCCGCACAGACGTAGAAGGCCACACCGACGCCGGCCAGTGCCCCACTGGCGAAACCGCTGCCGGGCAGATTCGGATTCACGATCACGTTGGCGTCGGGCAGCTGTGCGCCCGCGAGGTGATGATCGGTGATCAGCACGTCGATGCCCCGGGCCCGCGCCGCCGCGACACCGGCGTGACTGGAGATGCCGTTGTCGACCGTGACGATCAGGGTCGGTGCGCGCCCGGCGGCCACCGCGACGATTTCCGGCGTCAGGCCATAGCCGTATTCGAAGCGGTTGGGCACCAGGAAATCGGCGGCCGCAAAGCCGCAGCTGCGCATCGCCCGCAGCATCAGCGCCGTGCTGGTGGCCCCGTCGGCATCGAAATCCCCGACCACGAGCACGCGGCCCCGGCGATGTCGGAGCAGGAGCTGGGCCGCCTCGGCCGCGCCGGCTAGACTGCCCACCGGCGCCAGGCGCTCGAGCGACAGGTTCAGCTCTTCCGCCGTACGCAAGCCGCGCGCGGCGTAGACCCGCCGCAGCACCGGATGCAGGCCTGCACCCAGGGCCGAGGTCTCTGCCGGCACCGCGCGCCTGGAGAAGTTCAGCATTGCAGCAGGGACTCCCACCAGGGCCGCGGCCGGCGCCAGGCGCGCCACAGCCGGCGCAAGGGTGCCCGCTCCAGGCTGACAGCGTGGATCCCGGCCAGCAGCGTCGCGCTCTGGTAGACACCGCCCCGCCATTGCTCCAGCGCCGGCGCAATCCAGTCGCGCTCCAGCGCAGCGAGTGCGTCGGCGTCCGCCCCCCACTCGCAGACCGTGAGCAGATCCGTTGGCGCGCCCTTCCCGTGCGGCCAGCGCGGCGGCAGCGATTCGGCCACGGTCCCGGCCAGCGCGCACAGCCCGTCCACGAACAGATCCGCGGCCCAGGCCACGGCCCGTGTGCTCGCCGGCGGCCGTGGCGCCAGCGGCGCACCACCGCCCCACAGCCACAGCGCGTTGACGTTCAGCAGTCCCCGGGCCAAACGGGCCTGGTTCACCGGGTGCTCGTGCAACCGCATCTCGAGTTCCGCCCCGAACTGGCGCAAGGGGCCGGCCCCTGCGCCCGCGGGCAGCCCTTCGGCCGGATCCGCGCCGAGCCACAGGCCCGGGTCATGGCTGCGCAGGGCGACGGGCGCGCCGCCGGAGACGAGCATCTCACGCCGGCCCGTCGCGTGGAGCGACCAGCCCGACCCGGCAAACACCGCGAGGAAATCGCTCACCAGTTCCCGTTGTTCGGCCGCGTCCAGGTGCAGTAAACCGGCCGGATGCAGGCGCAGCGTATCCAGGCCCGCCACGAAGTGCACCGGGGAAGCCAGCCACAGCGGCTGGTCCGTGGGCACGCCCGCCACGGCAGCGCCGGCAATGGAGGCCGGCATCGCCGAAGCCAGCGCACCACCGTGCCATTCGCGCTGCAACCAGTGGCGCCAGCCGGCGGTGGATCCTTCCGGGCGGCCCTGCCGGAACCAACGCTCCAGCGCGGGCAGGCGCGGCAGGGCTGCGCGCGCCGCCTCGCTCAGGCGCGTCGGATACAGGTCGGGGAGCACCAGGACAAGTCGCGACACGGTGGTATCGTACCTGCATGCGCATCAGTCTCGAGCTCGATCCGGAAATACTGACGGTACGCCGCTACGTCCCCGGCGCCATCGAAGTGGCCGGCCAGGAGCTGCACGCACCGTGCATCGTCAGCCCCACGCGCCTGATCAGCGAGTGGGCCGTGCAGGCCGGAGTGGCACTCGAACTCGCGGACCTCGAACCGATGCTGGCGCTGCGCCCGAGCATCGTGCTGATCGGCGCGGATGTGCTCGCACCGCTTCGGGGCAGCAGCTTGCGTCGCGCGCTCGAGGCGCGCGGCGTCGCATTGGAATGGATGGATCTGGGTGCGGCCTGCCGCACCTACAACGTGCTGGCACAGGAACGACGCGAAGTCGTCGCGGGGTTATTCCCCTAGGAACCGGAGCCGGGGCCGGGGCCGGGAAAGCGCACCGGAAGAAGACACAGGGCGGAAAGATCGCTCAACCAACCAACTATCCGAAGCTGACAGAATCGAATAATTGTCACTGCCTTGTTTTTGTTTTTCGCACTGTTTTTCTTCTTCTAGGACCAATCAGCTCTTCCCCTGTTGCCCTGTGTCTTCATCCGGTGCGCCTTGCGACCCTGGACTGTCTGCGATTGCAGACATCTGGGCTGATACTGCCGCGCAAATTGGGGCTTGACAAGCCTGTTTCATAAAAATAGGCGATTTCAATCCTTTACATAATGCTTCTGATGCAATTTCGACCCAATCAGCCGACGCCGCCGACCAGCGGCACGAAGGAAACTTCGGCCAAAACCCGCTTCTCGATCCCCTGCCCGGTGCGCTGGATACTCAGCAATTGCTGCCTGCCTTCGGGACCGGCCGGGACGATGAGGCGTCCGCCGACGGCCAGCTGCGCGATCAGTTCCTCCGGTACCACCAGCGGCGCGGCCGAGACGAGGATGCCGTCAAACGGTGCCTGCGTACGCCAGCCGACCGAACCATCGCCCACCTTGAAACGCACGTTGCGGATGCCAAGTTCCTTGAGCCTCAGGCGCGCCCGCTTCTGCAGTCCCTCGATGCGCTCGATGGTGTAGATGCGCTCCACCAGCGGCGCGAGCACCGCGGTCTGGTAGCCGCAGCCCGTGCCCACCTCGAGCACCTGCTGCAGGGCCGGCCCATCGAGCAGCGCCTCGGTCATGCGCGCGACGATGTAAGGCTGGGAGATCGTCTGGCCGAAGCCGATCGGCAGCGCGATATCCTCGTAAGCCCGGCTGGCCAGTGCTTCGTCCATGAAGATATGGCGCGGCAGGTTGCGGATGCGATCGAGCACGCTCAGGTTGGCGATGCCCTGGTCGCGCAGGCGCTGCACCAGCCGATCGCGGGTGCGCGCCGAGGTCATGCCGATGCCCGAGAAGCGCGGATCGGTCATTCAGCGCGCGACCTGCTCAACGGCGCGCAGCCATTGGCCCAGCTCCGGCAAGGCGGTGTGGCGCGTCAGATCGATCGACAGGGGCGTCACCGAGACGAAGCCCTCGGACACGGCGTGAAAATCCGTAC
>DASWFL010000303.1:0-5388 GCA_036394255.1 Steroidobacteraceae bacterium | reverse complement strand
CGCCTCGCGCGCCACATCGGCCCCGGGCCCACGCTGGTGCTGGGCTTTGGCATCTGTGGCACGGGCTGGCTGCTGTTGGCGCTGGCACCCGTCGGCGCCATCGGCATCGCCGCCTACGCGCTGATGCTGCTGCTGTTCGGTGTCGGCGCCGTGTTCATCTTCATCAACTTCCTCTCGCTGCGCCAATCGGTGACGCCCGGCCGGATGCTCGGCCGCATGACCAGCACGATGCGTTGGCTGATCCTGCTGCCAGCCGTGCCGGGCGCATTGATCGGTGGCTGGCTGGGTGAGCATTTCGGATTGCGCGTGACCCTGGGATTCGCGGGCGCAAGCTCCCTGCTGCTGGCCGTCGCCAGCTGGAATCTTGCGGTCATACGGAGCGTGAAGACGCTGCCCACACTGAAGGCTGAAGCGGTAACCCCCTATTCCTCGGACCAGCCGGACGACGCTTGAGCCCACCCCGCCGCCTGCAGTGCAGTGCCCGGGTTGAGGCCGGCAGCGTCGCTCCGCAGCGCTGGCGTAACGGGGGCGGCTGGACGCGCGAACTGCTCACCTGGCCCGATCCACGCCTCTGGCAGCTGCGCATCAGCCTCGCCACCATCGAGTCCGCCGGCCCCTTCTCCGCCTTCGAAGGCACGCGGCGCCGGATCGCTATCGTCGACGGGCCCGGTGTCCTGCTTGCGATCAACGATGAGACTCACCGGCTTTCCCCCGACACCGAGCCACTCAGCTTCGATGGGGGCGCGCCGGTCCATTGCACCCCGATCGACGGTCCCACGAGCGATCTGAATCTCATCACCACCCGCGGCGAGGGCGAGATGCGCCGCGCCGCGCCGGGTATCGCGTGGATTTCCCCCCTGACGCAGCGCGGTCTGTTCGCGCGGGTAGCGGGCTCGCTGCTCAGTCTGCCCGGCTGGAGCGAGCCGGTGCCCGCCCACTGCCTGCTGTGGTTCCAGCAGGCCGCGGGCGTGGCTTTCAGCTTTGCGCCGGACGCGGTTCATTCTGCGACTCCGGCCTGGTGGCTCGCCTATTCCGGCTGATTCATCGACCGCCAGGGTGCCGCCCTTGTACACTGGGATCGGGCTGTACAAGGGCTGACGATGAAGATCCTCGTGCTCCACGGCATCAATCTGGACATGTTCGGCAAGCGCGAGCCGGCGCTCTACGGCACGACCACGCTGGCCGAAATCGACGCCCAGCTCGCGGCGCTAGGCAAGGAACTGGGCGCGCAGCTGGAGAGATTCCAGACCAACGATGAAGGTGCGATGTGCGAGCGCATCCACCAGGGCAAGCTGGAGGGTGTCGATGCGGTGCTGATCAACGCGGGCGCCTGGTCTCATTACAGCTATGCGATTCGCGATGCCCTGGCGATGCTCACGGTGCCGGTGGTTGAGCTGCACATGTCGAACGTGCAGGCACGTGAACCCTTCCGCCACATTTCAGTGTTTGCCGCCGTCGTCAAGGGCCAGATCAGTGGCTTCGGTGTCGACAGTTACCTGCTGGCGCTGCGCGCGGCGGTCTCCGCCGCCGGCGCGGCGGGAAAATCCTGAACGGCACGCGGCCACCGCACTAGTGCAGCTTGAGGCGCGGTCGCAGGATCCGTGAGACGTGCCCGATGAGGATCAGCGCGATGCCGCGCATCAGGCCGTGGATGGCGAACAGGTGCATGCGGTACAGCGACATGTAGACGAAGCGCGCGATGCGTCCCTCGATCGCCATGCGGCCGCCAATCAGGTTCCCCATGAGGCTCCCGACCGTCGAGAAGCGGCTCAGCGAGACCAGTGAGCCATGGTCCCGGTAGACGAAGTCCCGCGCTCCCTTGCCCCGCATCAGGCGCCCCAGATTGCGGTAGGTCGCTGAGGCCATCTGATGCGCCACCTGGGCACGCGGCGGCACCGGGCGCTGGGCGCCCGGCAGGGTGCAGGAGCAGCAGTCGCCGATTGCAAAGATGGTTTCATCGCGGGTCACCTGCAGCGTGGGACGCACCAGCAGCTGGCCGCTCGCTGTCGCTTCAAGCCCGCCCATGTGCGGATCGCGCAGGATGTCCGGGCCGCGCACGCCGGCGGCCCAGACCTTCAGGTCCGCCCCGATTTTCACACCGGATTGGGTCTGGATCGCCCCGGGCGTCACGCCCGTTACCCGCACATTGGTCTGGACACTCACGCCCAGTGCTTCCAGTTCCTCGCGGGCGGCGTCGGCCAGCTTCTCGGGCAAGGCAGGCAGAATCCGTGGGCCCGCTTCGAGGAGACTGACCTTGAGGCGGCTCTCGTCAAAGTCCTCGAGGCCGTAGTAATGCAGGGCGGAAGCCGCGTTGTACAGTTCGGCGGCGAGTTCCACGCCGGTCGCTCCACCGCCGACGATGGCGACGCGCACATATTCCTCGCCCGCCGGGTTCTCGCCTAGGGCCCGCGAGACGCGCAGGCACTGATTGAGCAGTCGGTCGCGAAAACCATCGGCGTCGGCGCGGCTGTCGAGGAACAGGCAGTTTTGCGACGCGCCCGGTATGCCGAAATCATTGGTCACCGAACCGATTGCAATCACCAGATAGTCGTACGCGATGCGATGGCGGCCGATCAGCTCGCGCCCGTCCACGTCCAGGAGCGGGGCCACGATGATCTGCCGGGCAGCCCGATCGATGCCCTCGATGGACCCGAGAAAAAAGCGGTAGCCCCAGCGGTGGCAATGGCTGCGATAGCCCACCTCGTCCAGATTGGCGTCCAGCGATCCGGCCGCGACCTCGTGCAGGAGCGGCTTCCAGATGTGCGTGGGGTATTTCTCGACCAGCGTGATGCGATGGCCCTGACGGCCATATTGCCAGCCGAGCCGCGTGACCAGTTCCAGCCCCGCGGCGCCTCCGCCCACCACCACGATCTGCGTCTTTTTCACCGGCCGGAATTCTCCCTGTTCGCCCTTATGCCCGCCAGCCGCACACCACCCAGGCAAGCCCCCATACTCATAACAACAATGTTATGTTTCTTCAGTACAGAATGAACGGCATGGACGCTGCGGACGCCACAGTGGAGCTGGACGGTACCCTGGCGCAGAAAGTCAGGGACACCGCGCAATTCCTGCGGGGCGCGGTGCTGGATTACGGCCGGGTCACCTACGCCACCAGCCTGGGCTCGGAATCCCTGGTGCTGACCGACCTGATCTTCCAGCACGCCCCGCAGATCGACATCTTCACGGTCGACACCGGCCGGCTCCCCGAGGCGACGCTCGAACTGATCGAGCGGATTGAACGGCATTACGGCCGTCGCATACGCGTCGTCTACCCCGAGTCCCGCGCCATCCAGAACTATGTGGCCGATCACGGCGTGAACGGTTTCTACCGCGGCCTGCGTGAACGCCAGGCCTGCTGCAGTATCCGCAAGCTTGAACCGTTCAAGCAGGCGATCGCCGGGTATGGGGCGTGGGTCACCGGAGTCCGCCAGGAGCAGTCCTCCGCACGCGCGCTCACCGAGGCGAGCGAATTCGATGCGCGCTTCGGCATTCAGAAACTCAGCCCCCTGTTGCTGTGGACCGGCGACGAGGTCTGGACGTATATTCGCGCCAGGCGATTACCGTACAACCCGATGCACGATGTCGGCTATCCCAGCATCGGTTGCGCCCCCTGCACCCGCGCCATTGAGCCGGGGCAGGACAGCCGCGCGGGCCGCTGGTGGTGGGAAAGCCCGGAGTCACGGGAGTGCGGGCTGCAGCCACGGAAGTTGCCGGGGTCTATCAGCGATTTGTAATGCAGCTGACGCATCTCCAGAGGCTCGAAGCAGAAAGCATCCATATCTTCCGTGAAGTCGTCGCGGAGGCCGAGAAGCCGGTGCTGCTATTCTCGGCCGGCAAGGATTCAGCCGTCATGCTGGACCTGGCGCGCAGGGCCTTCCATCCCTCCACGCCGCCTTTCCCGTTGCTGCACGTCGACACCACCTGGAAATTCCGCGACATGTACGCGCTGCGCGACCGGGTGGCGGCCGAAGCGGGCATGCAGCTGCTCGTGTACCAGAACCCGGAAGCGAAGGCGCGCGGCATCAATCCGATCGAGCATGGCCCGCTGCACACTGACCTGTGGAAGACCGAAGGGCTGAAGCAGGCGCTCGACGTGCACGGTTTCGACGTGGCCTTCGGCGGTGCGCGGCGCGACGAGGAGAAGAGCCGCGCCAAGGAGCGTATTTTCAGTTTCCGCGCGGCCAATCACCGCTGGGATCCCAGGCGCCAGCGACCGGAATTGTGGCGGCTGTATAACGCCCGGAAGGCGCGCGGGGAAAGCATCCGCGTGTTCCCGCTGTCCAACTGGACGGAACTGGACGTCTGGCAATACATCCACCTGCAGAACATTGCCATTGCGCCCCTGTACTTCGCCGCGCCGCGGCCGACGGTGGTGCGCGATGGCCTGCTGCTGATGGTCGATGACGAACGGCTGCCCCTGCTTCCCGGCGAAGTGCCGGTGGTGCAATCGATCCGTTTCCGCACGCTGGGCTGCTATCCGCTCACCGGTGCGGTGCTGAGCAAGGCCGCCACGCTGCCGGATATCATCCGGGAAATGCTGCTGACGACGACTTCCGAGCGCCAGGGGCGCGCCATCGACCATGATCAGTCGGGGAGCATGGAGAAGAAGAAGCAGGAGGGATATTTTTGAGCGCCGGCCGCTACCGTGCCTCCGAACTGGCTGCCACGGACATCGACGCCTATCTCCACCAGCATCAACACAAGTCGCTGCTGCGCTTCATCACCTGCGGCAGCGTCGATGACGGCAAGTCGACCCTGATCGGGCGACTCCTGTACGACACGAAGATCATCTTCGAGGACCAGCTCGCCGCGCTCGAGGCCGACAGCAAGCGGATCGGCACCCAGGGACAGAACATCGACTTCGCCCTGCTGGTCGACGGACTGTCCGCCGAGCGCGAACAGGGCATCACCATCGATGTGGCCTACCGCTACTTCGCGACGGAGAAGAGAAAATTCATCGTCGCCGACACCCCGGGCCACGAGCAGTACACGCGCAACATGGTCACGGGCGCCTCGACGGCCGAGCTGGCCGTCATCCTGATCGACGCGCGCAAGGGCGTGCTGACGCAGACCCGTCGCCACAGCTATCTCGCCCAGCTGCTGGGCGTTCGCCACGTGGTCCTTGCGATCAACAAGATGGACCTCGTCGGGCACAGCCAGGCAAGATTCTCGGCCATCGTCGCGGACTACCGCGCCTTCGCCGCGAGCATCGGCCGCACGGAGTTCCTGCCGATTCCGATCTGCGCGCTGGCCGGCGACAATATCGCGACAGGCTCCGCGAACCTGCCGTGGTACGAAGGCCCCACGCTGCTCGAGTACCTGGAGACCGTCGAACTGGACGTCTGGCAATACATCCACCTGCAGAACATTGCCATTGCGCCCCTGTAC
>DASWFL010000302.1:0-5832 GCA_036394255.1 Steroidobacteraceae bacterium | reverse complement strand
TACGGTCGTGACCGGGCCCGCCATCAACTCCTTCTATGCGGATCGGCGGGCGCACCAGGTCGGTGATGTGCTGACGGTGCTGATCACCGAGTCCGCCACAGTGAGTGCCAGCGCGCGTACGCAAACCAATAAATCCTCGAACGCCAGCGCGGGGTTGTCGACGTCGCTGAACAATCGCCGCGCGGTGGGTGCAGACCTCAGCAATGAGTTCTCCGGTGGAGGGCAGATTGAAAGAAGCGGCAGGCTGTTGGCGCGCCTGGCGGTCAGCGTCCAGTCGCAGGATGCCCAGGGGAATCTGAGGGTCGCGGGCGAGCAGAACATCGTTATCAACAATGAACGTCAATTGATACGCCTGACCGGACTGGTGCGCGCGGAAGACATTGGCCCTGACAACACCGTCTCCTCCAACCGCATTGGGGAGGCTCACATCGAGCTCTCCGGGCGCGGGATCCTGGCCAAGCGCCAATCGCCCGGGTGGTTATCGCGGCTGTTTGGCTGGATTGTCCAATGAGTCCGCGTCTTGGGTGGGCGCTGGGACTCGTGACAGTACTGCTGTGCGGTCAGCTTGCGCAGGCCGGTGTGCGCATTAAGGATCTGACACGGGTGGCCGGCGGCCGCCAGAGTTCCATCATGGGCTATGGTCTGGTGGTGGGGCTGTCCGGGACGGGCGACTCGTCACGCAATCTGGTCACCGTCCAGTCGGTCTCCAATATGCTGCGCGAATTTGGACTGCAGGTGCCGCCCGAGTCGCTCAACGCGCGCAATGTGGCGGCCGTCCTGGTCAGTGCCGAGTTGCCCGCAGCCGTGCGTAACGGCGATCGAGTGGACGTCAATGTCGCGGCCATTGGCGACGCCCGCAGCCTCGCGGGCGGCACGCTGCTGATGACCCCCTTGTTGGGGTCGGATCGCCAGGTGTACGCCAGCGCGCAGGGGGCCCTCAGCGTCGGCGGTTACCGATTCGAGCGTGATGGCACGTCGGGGCAGAAGAATTTTCCGACCACCGGGTCCGTTCCGGACGGGGCGGTCGTGGAGGTTACACGTGCGCCAGCGCTGGTAAGCGCCGATGGTCATCTCGACCTGCTGCTCAATGAAGCGGATTACACGACGGCAACGCGGGTGGCCCTCACGATCGCCCAGAGCTTTCCTGAAACCCGGGCACGCGCATTGGATGCCGGACGCGTGGAAATGCAGGTGCCATCGGCGGATCCAGAGCTTGTGACTCGCCTGCTCTCGCAGATCGAGACGTTGGCGGTCGAACCCGACAGTGCCGCGCGTGTGGTCGTGAACGAGCGCACCGGCACGGTGGTGTCCGGCGGCGGAGCCTGGATTTCCGCAGTGACCGTGACTCAGGGGGCTCTGCGTGTATCTGTGACCGAACGTAATCGCATCGTGCAGCCCGGCGGCGTGCTGATCAATCCCGGTGACGGCATACAAACAGCCGTGACGCCGGAGGCTGATGTGCGGATCCGTGAGGACGGCGCGCAGTCCGTGGAACTCGGACGAGGGGCCACGATTGCCGAACTGGTCGCGGCGCTACGCGACATGAAAGCCTCGGCCCGTGATGTGATCGCTGTACTGCAGGGGATCAAGCGCGCGGGCGCACTGCACGCGGAGCTGATCATCCAATGATGTGCGCAGCCCCGCAGAGCGTTGTTCTGGCAGTGACAGGAGTACCCCATGTGGCAAGTTGATCCGACTCTCGACCTACTCAGCAAGGCCGTGGACGTGGCGGCATTCCGCCAGGCCGTGCATGCCGCCAATGTGGCCAACGCGGACGTGCCGGGCTACCAACCGCTGGAAGTGCGCTTCGCACCGGAGACCAGCGAGAGCACGGTGGCCGGCTTCAGCAGCGCGCAGCGGCTGGAAGAGGCGGCTGAGCAAATACCGGAGCTCGCGGCGAGTGCGCAGGGCCACGTGCACCTGGATGAGGAAATGGCGCAAATGGCCCAAAACGCGCTGCGCTATCAACTGCTGCTCGGAGCGTTCGAACGCACCGTGGGTTTGCTTCGGTACGCGGCACGTGAAGGCAAGGAGGGTTGATCATGGGCCTATTCGGAGTATTGGATGTCAGTGCCGCTGGCCTGAAGGTACAGCAGGCACGATTGGACGTTGCCGCCAGCAATCTGGCCAATGCACGTACCACCGGTAGCAGCGGCGGAGCGTACCGTCCTCTCGAAGTGGTGTTGCACAGTTCCACCCATCCGCTTGCGAGCGGCGCGGCGGTCAATGGCGGTATGACGCTGCCACGGCCCGAGGTTGTGGGCATTATGGAGAAATCCGCCGAACCCAGCCTGGTCTACGATCCGGGGCACCCGGATGCCAACAAGGATGGCTTTGTCCGGTTGCCGGGTGTGGACACGGTGGGGTCCATGGTGGATCTCGAATCCATATCGCGAGGTTACGAGGCGAACCTGCGGGTGTTTGACGTGACCCGCTCGCTGATCGAGCGCCTGCTCTCGATTGGGGGTCGCTCATGAGCACCTTGCCCATTGAAGCGGTGACGGCAATGGCGCCTTCGTGGAGCAGCGCTCCAAGCGGCGCCGTCGACCTGCAGCACATGGTCCGTGCTGCGATGGGCGAACCTCAAAGCGCCGGGGTCAGCGGCGGGGCATTCGACGCGCTGGTGCAACAGATTCAATCACTGAGCACGCAAATGAGCAGTTCGGCACCGCAGCTGGCTGCGATGGCGACGGGGCAATCGGATGGCGTAGAGACGGTGCTGCTGAACATGGAGCGCACGCGCGTGCAGTTTGACGTACTCATGTCGGTGCGCAATCGCCTGCTCGAAGCCTATCAGGACATGATGCGGATGCAGGTATGAGCGAGAGCCTCGGTCTGAAAGGCATGTGGTCCCGTTTTTCCTGGCTTCAGCGCTGGAGTCTGATCGGGGTGGCGGTGCTGTGTATCGGTGGCATGGCGGCATCTGCGTATTGGGGGTTGCGCACCGACTACAGCCCCCTGTTCACACAGCTCTCGGAGGCGGACGCGGCGACCGTGGTGGCTCAGCTAAAACATCTCAAGACCCCGTACCGGTTGAGCGAGGGTGGCACGACGGTGCGCGTCCCCACGGCCCAGCTCTACGAGACGCGCATCGCGCTGGTTTCTTCGGGTGCGCCTCTGGGCGGTGGCGTGGGCTTTGAATTGTTTGACAATCAGAGCCTCGGCACGACCGAGCAATCCCAGCGCGTGTCCTACCAGCGCGCGCTGCAGGGAGAGCTGGTTAGAACCATCGGCGCCCTGGAGCACGTCCATCAGGCGCGGGTGCACCTGGTGATGCCTGAAACCTCCCTGTTTAAGCATGATCGGGCCGATGCGCGCGCGGCCGTGGTGCTCACGCTGGAACGCGGATTCTCCTTGCATCCGGATCAAGTCACGGGCATTCAGCGGCTGGTCGCCGCCTCCGTGCAGGGGCTAGAGGTGTCCCGGGTCGTGGTCTCCAACCAGCAGGGCGTCATCCTGTCACTGTCCGATACGGGGGCGGGGCGCAGCGGCGGCAGCGAGGTGCAGCTGACGCTCAAGCGCGAGGTGGAAGACTACTTCGTTGCCAAGATTGCCCGCCTGCTCGATGCCACCTATGGATCCGGTCACGCACTGGTCAGCGTCGATGCGACCCTGAATTTCGATGACATCACGCGCACCCAGCAAGACATACTTCCGACGCACGGCGAAGACGGACACGCGGTGCTGCGGCGCACGCAATCATCGGCCAGCGTGCCCGATGAGCGCGGAGCGGGCTCGGCATTTGAGAGCGACGCCGCGGCTGGCCACGTCAGCCAGTCCAGTAGTGCCGATTACGAATACAGCCGGCGCGTGGAGCAAGTAGTGGCTTCGCCCGGAAGCGTCATGCGCCTTAGCGTCGGGGTGATCGTGCCGAACCGTGTTGCCTCCGAGCAGCAGCAGCATATCCGCGATCTGGTGCGTATGGCAGCCGGGCTCGACGAATCACGCGGAGATGCCATCGTTGTCCAGTCCCTGGAGCAGATGGGTGGGCTACCGGAACAGGCCGCTGGAAATGGATCGTTGGTGGCCGATCCCAGCGCACCGGCTGGGGAGGCACTGGGTTCGCGCGGTGAGCGCGCCTCGGGCAGTGGCCAGTCGCGAGCCGTGCTGCTAGGGGTGGGGTCAGGGGCGCTGCTGTTGGTTGGCGGATTGGGGTTGTACCTGGGGCGCACGCAGCGCGTCCAGCGAACGCCGAGACTCTCAGACGAAGAGCGACGGCGACTGCTGGAAGAGCTCCGTACAGCGCTGGATACCGGATCGATCGACAAGGTGGCGATATGAGGTCGTTGCCGCAGGCCATTGCCGATCTGAGTCAATCATCCATCGAGGATCGGCAATGGATCCTCGCGCAGTTGCGCGCCGAGGAGCGGCAGCGACTGTCCCGGTGGTTGGACGCGGAGGGCGCTGCAACGCCTTCAATGCCGAAAGAGTCTGCGGCCGAGGCTGGATGGGACGCGGAGGAGCAACTCCTCCAGGCGACGCCCCGCGCGCTGGCCACCGCCCTGGCAACAGAACCGACGTGGTTGGTCTACAGCGTTCTCGCCCATTTGGATGTCAATCGCCACCAGCAGGTGCTGACGCTGTTACCCGGCGCGTTGCGATCGGCCCTCCTCGCGATGAGCTTCATGCCCGTGTGCGTCGCGCCGGCACTGCGCCAGGCTGTCAATGAGGCCGTCGTGAGTGAAATGCCCACGATGCCCGGCGAGTCGGGCGGGCACCGTGCGCCCGCGGGCCGGCCCTCTCGCTTCGATCAGATGCTGGATCGATTCAGAACGGTGAAGCCGTGATCATCAAGCAGGCTGTCATGGACCAACGTCGAGTCCATTGGCGATCCGTAACGAACCTCCAGCCCGTGCCGGACGCCGATGAGTCGTCGTTAGATCCGGTGCATGAGGCGATTGACGGGCGGAGCAACCGCTCTGGTCCTGCACTCGACGTTGAAGCAGTACTGGCGTGGTTAGACAAGCAGGAGGATCCGGTTCGCGAGCGTCTGGCGGAAGTGCTGAGCGGTGATGTGGAACGCGTGCGCGAGCAAGCACGCGAACAGGGACTGGCCGCTGGTCACCGCGAAGGCCTTGAACGGGCCGCCGCGGGGGCACAACGCTTGATCGATGCTCTGGGCTCGCTGGCGCGTGAGTCTAAAGCGCAATTCGAGCATGAGTGTGAGGCGCTGCAGGGCTCGGTCGTGAGCGTCGTCGAGGCGGTGCTGCGCAAGATCGCCGGACCACTTCTGGCCAGCGAACGCGCGGTGGTGGGCACGACACTGGAAGTGCTGCAACAGTGCGCCCACGGCCTCAATCTGAGGATTTTTGTCTGCCCCGCAGACCTGCCCATCGTGGAGGCGGTGCGGTCGCAGCTGGCCCTCGCGCTTGCCCAACGACCTTTTGAGCTGCTGGCCGACGAAGACCTGGTCGCCGGGGGTTGCCGCGTCGAGGGATCACTGGGGGTCGTGGACGGCTCGCTGGCTCTGCAGTGTGAAGAGCTGTGCGCCTTGCTTCGTGATGCGAGGGAACAACGTGACGGAGTACAGCCGTGACAGAGAACCTGGCCGAGCGCATACGCACCGCGGAGTGGATACGACGGAGCGGTACAGTGTCGCGCATCAGTGCGCTCGCGATGGAGGCTCGGGGCCCCAGTGCACGGCTAGGTGAACTGTGTGAAGTGCGCGCCAGTGCCCACGCGCCCACTCGATTGGCTGAGGTGGTGGGGATATCCGAGAGCCGCGTCCTGCTGATGCCCTATGGGGAGCTCGCGGGCTGCGCCGTGGGCGCCGAAGTGGTGGCGACGGGGCGGCATGCGCAGGCTCCGGTGGGATCTCGACTACTCGGTCAA
>DASWFL010000301.1:0-2906 GCA_036394255.1 Steroidobacteraceae bacterium | reverse complement strand
AGCGGCAGCTGCAGGTAGCCCACGGCCCCGACTATCAGGATCGCGATCATCAGCAGCGTCGTCGCCACGGGCCGCAAGACGAATATGCGGGACGGATTCATCGGTGCGGGTCGACGGGCGAGGGCGGGCGCGCCCCGCGGCTCAGGGACTACCCGGGGCGCCGCCCTGCGGTCGGCGGTGACGGCCGGCGCTGCCTTGCTTCGAGGCCCCGGTGGCCGGCGGTGCCTGGGCGGCTGTTGCCTGCGGCAGAACCACCGTCGCGCCGTCGCGCAGGCGATCGCCACCCTCGGTCACCACCATGTCCCCGGCCCTGAGTCCTGAGGCCACCGCGACACGCTCGCCGTCGGTGGTGCCGATCGCAATCGGACGGACCGCGACGGTGCTGTCGGAATTGACCCGGTAGACGAAGGTGCTGTTGGCGCTGTTCGGGGCGCCGTGCTGTACGGCGGCGATGGGAATGATGAGCTGATCCTTGAGGGTGTCCTGGAGCAGCCGAATGTTGACGAACTGGTTGGCAAACAGCGCTCCGTCCTGGTTGTCAAAGAGCGCACGCATCTTGATCGTGCCGGTCGTCGTATCGATCTCGTTGTCGATGCTCTGCAGCCTGCCGTCCGCGAGCTTGGTCGTATTCGCGCGATCGTAGGCTTCCACGACGAGCACCGCGCCGTCACGCAGGCGCTTGCGGATCGCCGGCAGGTTGTCTTCGGGCAGGGGGAAAATGACGGAGACCGGCTGCAGCTGGGTGACGACCACTATGCCGCTGGCGTCCCCCGGGGTCACGTAGTTGCCCTGGTCCACCTGTCGCAGGCCGACCTGGCCGGATGCGGGCGCCACGATATGCGTGTACTGGAGGTTGAGTTTCGCCGCACTGACCTGAGCCTCATCGCTGGCCACGGTGCCCTCGTACTGCTGGACGAGGGCCTTCTGGGTATCGAGCTGTTGAGCGGGAATCAGGCCCTGAGCCAGGATGTCCTGGAAGCGCTGCTGGTCGACCCGGGCATTGCCCAGCAGCGCCTGGTCGCGCCGCAGATTTCCCTGCACCTGCTCGAGGACCGCCATAAAAGGGCGCGGGTCTATCTGTGCCAGGAAATCCCCCTGGTGCACGAGCTGTCCTTCCCTGAAGGCGATCTGCTGCAACTGTCCGCTGATCTGTGTCTTGACCGTTACGGTCGCGAGCGGCGTCACAGTCCCGAGGGCGGGCACCTTGATGTCAATGTCCCCGGTGGTGGCCGTGGCAACGGCAACGGCCGCGGGTGCATTGAATCCCCCCCGGCCACCTGGACCGCCGGCCTGCGATTGCCGCTCGTGATAGATGAACCAGCCAATTGAGATCACCAGGACCACGCTGATCCCGGCCCATAGGGCCAGGCGCGAGCGCCTGCCCCGCGAGGTCCAGAGTTCATCCCCCGGTGTATTTGGCTCTACTTGCAAGGAATGATCGGGCGGTCGTTCGTGAGGGCGTCAGTTGACACTATAACCTCGCCCTTCCAGGCAAGTCTTCTGTGCGCGCATATAGTCGGCACGACGGGCCTCTGCATCGGCCGCGGCCACTCCGCCGAGTGGCAACGTGGGATCAAATCCGCTCTGGCTGCTGGCCCAGCGATGACACTCGTAGCGATCGGTCGACTGCTGCGCTTCGCTCTGGCCATTTTTGGGATAAGCGTAGAGCTCGGAACTGGTCGGCGCGGAAGTGCTCGCCGAGGCTGAGTCCGGCGGCGGCGCGCTCACGACGTATTCCCGCCGTTCCGGCCGCCAAAGGTAGTAAGTGCCGTCGGCATAGTAGTAGGGCACGCCGCCGAACCACACGGTGCTATAGAAGGGTGGCAGGAATTCGATGCCGATGCCGAGAGGTGGCGCGACCACGATGAAGCGTGGTCCCCAGGGCCGATACCACGCTCCGCCGTGAAAGTAGTAGCCGCCACCGCGATAGGGCACGCGGTAGCCGCCGGGGGGCAGCGCGCGATACGCGCCGCCGCGCTCCGGATAGTAATGCCCATGGTTGTAACGGTTGTCGTAAACGTAGCCGCGATGTGCGTCGCGCGCCTCGGCGGCGCCGGCAACGAGTGACAATGCGAGCAGCATCAGCAGGGCAAGCGCTGTCGGTCGGTCGTTACGGGTGTTCATGCCACACTCCTGCGCACTGGCGCCTGCCCCTCATTTGACCGTGTACGCCCGACCCTGCAGGCATGCGCCCAGGGCTCGACGGTAGTTGCCGGCGAGCTGATCCAGGGCAAAGGCCTGCCGGTCGTACCGGGCGTCAATGCGCCGCTGGGTGTCGGCCGCCTGTCGGGCGCGGGCCGAATCGGAAACGGCGCCCAGCATGGCGCCGGCCACCGCTCCAATCAGCGCTCCTCCACCCGCTTCCTGCGGACGCGACACGGCGGCGCCAATGATCGCGCCCGTTGCGGCACCGGCGAGCGTGTCCGTACCCGGCGGCGGCATCGCGACCACTGCAAATTGCTGCTGAGGCGCGGCCTGCGCGACACTGGGATCGAAACCGCTCTGGCGCACCGCCCACAGGTGGCATTCGTAGCGATCCCGATCGAGCTGCGCCTCACTCTGGCCGGCGGCCGGATAGACCTGGACGCGGCTATCGGGAAGTGGCGCCACACTCGCTGGCGGTGGCATAGGCAGGGTCCTGGGTGCGCTGGCGCAGGCGGCCATCAGCATCAGACTAACGCCGGCGAGCAGCAGCGCCAACGGGTCCCTTAAAGATGAAGAAGTCTTCACGTCTGCCGCTCATGGGTCCACATTGGAGATAGAACGCGCTGATTGCCGCACGGTTGACCGAGGTTCATCTCAACGCATCGTCGGTGTGACCCGAAAAAAGGCCGTGAAGTTCACCGCGGTCGGCAGAGGCTTGCCGCCTCGCCCGCCCGGCAGATACCATCGCGGGCAGTCGGCGC
>DASWFL010000300.1:0-4426 GCA_036394255.1 Steroidobacteraceae bacterium | reverse complement strand
CGTGGATCAGGTCCCATGGCGCAGGTGCCGCAGGCATGAAAGACCGAGCCGCCGCGCTGGCGGAAATCTTCCAGCAGTTCCGCGGCCGATTGGCGCTCTGCGCCCGGTTTCAATTCACACTCGATGACCTGTGCCAGCGCTGGCGCACGGGCGATGCGCCGCAGCAGCCGTGCACCCTCGAAGACGTCGGCCACGTCGGCGGCGCTGGACAGGGAATTCGGGCGGATGGCCGGCGCCACGAGCGGATCAGGGGACACGAGCGAGATCGAGCCGCGGCTGGTGGGTCGGCAGGTATTGAAGGACATCAGGAATCCGGAGAAGCGATCGGGCTGCAGTAACCGTCGTTCCAGGCCGGTGACCGTTCCGTAACTGAGCGGGTTGAAGTAGAGGTGCATGTTCGGACGGTCCAGGCCGGTGCGGCTGCGCACGAAGGCTCCGGCCTGGTTGACGCTCATCCCCAGCACGCCGCGTCGGCCCAGCAGGTAGCGCAGCGCGGCGCGGATCTTGCCACTCAGCGGATAAAGCTCATCGTTTAAGGACGGCACCCGCGAGCGGAAATAGTAATTGACGGCCAGATGGTCCTGGAGCCCCTGACCCACGGCGGGCGCATGCAGCAACACCGGGATGCCCAGATTGCGCAGTGCCCCTTCATCCCCGATTCCAGACAGCTGCAGCAGCTGCGGTGAATTGACCGCGCCGGCACACACGATCACTTCGCGGCGCGCCTCGGCGCTGCGCCGCTCGCCATGACGCAGGTATTCAACACCGCTCGCGCGCCGCCCGCTAAAAGTCAGGCGCGTGGCCAGCGCTCCGGTCTCGACGCTGAGATTTTGGCGGCGCATCGCCGGCCGGAGGAATGCGCTGGCGGTCGATTCGCGCCAGCCGTCGCGTATTGTCATGTGCCAGGTGCCCGCGCCATCCATGACGGCGCCGTTGAAATCGGCGGTGGCCGGAATGCCTGCCTCGGCGCAGCCCGCGATGAAACGCCGGCACAGCGGGTGCGCGGTGTGCGAGATTTCGCTCACGCGCATCGGTCCACCGGCACCGTGATATTCCGAGGCGCCCCACACGTGATCCTCCGATCGCTTGAAGTAGGGCAGCACGTCGGCGTAGGCCCAGCCGGAATTTCCCGCGGCAGCCCAATCGTCGAAGTCGCCACGATGGCCGCGGACGTAGACCATCGCGTTGATCGAGCTCGAGCCGCCGAGCACCTTCCCGCGCGGCCAATAACACTCGCGGTTGGCGAGGCCCGGATCGGGCGCGGCAAAATACTTCCAGTTGAAACGCGGATCAGTAAACGTCCGGCCGTAGCCAATCGGCACGCGTATCCAGGGACTCCGATCCGAGCCGCCCGCCTCGAGCAGCAGCACCGAGTAACGTCCGTCCGCGCTCAGCCGGTTGGCCAGCACGCAGCCCGCCGAACCTGCCCCTGTTATGATGTAATCGAATTCAGCCACGAGCACGCTCGCATTGCCGACCAAGATCGATCTGCGGAAGCTCCCGCCGCTCAACGCCCTCAAGGGCTTCGAGGCGGCCACGCGACGACAGAGTGTCCGGGAGGCCGCCGATGAACTGTTCCTTACCCACCCGGCGGTAAGCTACCAGATTCAGGTGCTGGAGCAGGATCTGGGCGTGGAACTGTTCTCGCGCGCCGGCCGCTCGCTGGCCCCGACGGCGGAAGGCCGCCTTTTCTACCGTTATGTGCGACAGGCGCTCGAGACCCTCATCGAAGGCGTGGAGAGCGTACGCCGCGCGCGCGCCGACTCCCCGCTCCGCGTGCAGACCTACATCACTGCCTCGATCCGCTGGCTGGCACGCAAGCTTCCCGATTTCGTGGCGGCCCATCCGGAAATTAAAGTCCTGCTCACGACCTATGCTTTTGACTGGGCCTTCGACGACACGATTGCCGATGTGGGACTCGTCTACTGCGAAAAGGAGCCTGGGCCGGAATACTGCTGGATTCCGCTGTTCGACTATCGCCTGCACGCGGTCTGCAGCCCGGCGCTCGCGCGGCAGCTTGGGCCGACGCCCTCTCCGGCATCGCTCCTCAAGTTGCCGCTGGTCGCGATCTACAGCGAATCGCACCACTGGGACTTGTGGTGTGAATCAGCGCAGCTGGTATACGACGCCAAACCGGCCATCGTGGTCGACACGCTTGCGGTGGCGCTTGAGATTGCGCTCGCGGGGCGCGGTGTGGCGCTCGTGAACGGCCCCTTCGACACCGATCTGCTGGCCTCTGGCGAACTCGTGAAGCCGGTCAGCCACGAGTATGTCTGCCCGGGCAGCTGGGGGCTGATCTGCCGGCGCGAGTCGCAGGATAATCCGCGCGTGAAGGCTTTCATGGACTGGCTGGTGGGCGTCGCCAAGCCCGCCTAGGCGGCCGGCGCCCGTGCTCGGCCGCGCGGCAGCACCTCGGCGCCACGCTGCGCGGGCTCATGGTCGACCATTTCAGCCGGAAAGCCGGGCGCGAGCACCTGTACGCCGCAGGCCTCCTCGAGCCGGCGGATGATGTTGGGGGAGTGCTCACGCGGTCCGTAGCGGCGCTCGCCATCCTTGAATATCCCCAGCACCAGCGGTGAGAGTTCCAGCGGCACTCGGTGTTCGCGCGCGAGGGCATCGAACAGGCCGACGTCCTTGATCACCAGATCCATCGTGAAGTTGATATCGCGGCTGCCGTTGAGGATCACCTGCGATTCGGTCTCGTGGACGAAGGAATTGCCCGAGGAAATGCGAATGCCCTCGTAGGCCATGTTCAGGTCGAGCCCGGCCACCCTGGCGACCGTCAGGGCCTCGGCCAGTGCCGCCAGGTGGACGGTGCACAGGTAATTTGTGAGCACCTTGAGCATCGAGGCCGAGCCGAGCGGACCGGTATGCAGGATGTCGCGCCCAAGGATGGCCAGCGTCGGCAGTACTCGTTCAAAGGCCGCCCGGCTGCCGCCCGCGAAAATCGCGATATTTCCGGTAGCCGCCCGATGGCAGCCCCCAGAAACAGGACAATCCATCGCCGTCGCACCCAGCGCCTCGACCTTCGTGGCCAGCCGCCGGACTTCGGCACTGTCCGTGGTGCTCATTTCCAGCCAGATCTTTCCGGCGCCCAGTCCGGCGAGCACGCCATCGGCGCGCTCCATGACGTCCGCCGAGGCGGCCGGGGATGGCAGGCAGGTGATGACGATGTCGACGGATGCCGCCAGCTCACGTGGCGACGCACCGCGCTTCGCGCCCCGGGAGACGAAGGGGTCCACCACCGCGTCGTTCAGATCGCGTACGGTGAGATCGACCCCCTGGCGCAGCAGATTCCCCGCCAGTTTGCTGCCCACATTGCCGAGGCCGATGAATCCGATTCGCGTGTCAGTCACGAAAGCACCACCTTGATTGTCGAGGCCGGCCGGCGCCCCGCTGGCGCAAAGGCTAGCGACATGGCAAGGTCCGAAACAAGCAAAAAATATCGCTGGACTGGAAAAGGTCGTTAGGCCGAGGCAGCCCGCTGCAGCGGGCGGCCGGCGTTATTGCTGGCGCCGCTGGCCAAGTTTGCGTTAAATGCAGGCCGGAATACTTTTGCACCAGGGGCATGAGTTCATGAGCACGACCACGTACGCGCAGGCGGCAGCGGCAAGCGAAGATTCGGCCGCCCTGCGCTGGTACGTGCTGGTATTAATGTGCCTCGTCTACACGCTCAGCATCACTGATCGCTACATGGTCACCCAGGTGCTGGATCCGATCCGGCGCGAACTGAAGCTTACGGACTCCGGCGTCGGTTATCTGACGGGGCCCTCGCTCGCCTTTTTCTACGTGATTCTGGGATTCCCAATCTCCTGGCTTATTGACCGGAGCAACCGCCGCAACATCATCTCGGTGTCGATCATTGCGTGGTCGGCGATGACGCTGTGCACCGGGCTTTCGCGCACCTCCTGGCAATTTCTGCTCTCGCGTATCGGGATCGGCATCGGCGAGGCCGGTGGAACGCCCGGTGCGAATTCGATCATCTCGGACTACTTTACTGCCGCTCGCCGCCCGATGGCACTCACGGTATTTTCACTCGGCGCCCCGATCGGTGCTTATTTCGCGTCGTCCACCACGGGCGCGATCGCGGACCTGCACGGCTGGCGGGCGCCCTTCCTGTGGCTGGGAGCGCCGGGGGTAATCGTGGGCCTGCTGATCTACTTCACCGTCAAGGAGCCGCGTCGCGGCAAGCTGGACGCGATACTGGTCGACAAGAAGCCTTCCTTCCTGGACGCCTTGCGCTACCTTTGGACCCAACGCTCGGCCGTGCACGTCATGGTCGCGAGCGCCTTGACGGCGCTGTGGGGTTGGGGACTGATGTATTGGACCCCGACGTTTCTGATGCGCAGCTACGGCTTGAGCTCGGGAGAGGCGGGTGCGATCACCGGTCCCATCCACCTCTACGGCGGCGTCGCCGCCACGCTGT
>DASWFL010000299.1:0-3490 GCA_036394255.1 Steroidobacteraceae bacterium | reverse complement strand
TTGATTGATTGGCGCGCCCGGACGGATTCGAACCGCCGACCACCTGGTTCGAAGCCAGGTGCTCTATCCAACTGAGCTACGGGCGCGGCGAGACTCGATGGTGGCACGATTTTCTGCCTCGCACCACTCAGTACCATCAATCGCAGGGCCTGGATGTAGTATCAGGCTGTGGAACAGGTCACAGCGGACAAAGGGGCTGGAATAGACCCGGCGGTAGCCAGTCGGCTCATCGACGGTCACCTCGTGTGCCTGCCGATCGAATCGCTCCCCCTGGCGCAGTGCGCCGGCGCGGTGCTGCGTGAGAATGTCTACGCCGAGCGCGACCAGCCGCCCTTTGATCGCGTAGCGATGGACGGGATCGCCCTGGCCTCGGCTGCGGCCACTGCGGGTCGGCGCCACTATCTCCTCCAGGGGATGCAGGCCGCCGGCGACGCGCCGCTCACCCTGGCATCGACGGAGCATTGCATCGAGATCATGACGGGCGCCATGCTGCCGACCGGTTGCGATTGCGTGGTGCCGGTCGAGCGCATCACGGTCGAGGCAGGCAGGGTCGAGCTGCAAT
The DNA here is from genome assembly GCA_036394255.1 of Steroidobacteraceae bacterium. Taxonomy (GTDB): domain Bacteria; phylum Pseudomonadota; class Gammaproteobacteria; order Steroidobacterales; family Steroidobacteraceae; genus FEN-1191. Next base: position 2,928 of record DASWFL010000299.1, on the reverse strand, counting down.
CGCTCGCGCTCGCCACACCCTGGAAAAACGTACACCGACGTGCGAGCGACCAGCGGCAGGGTGCTCTGCTGCTGGCGTCGGGCACGGTGCTGCACGCACCGGAAATCGCCGTTGCGGCATCAGCCGGCATGGCGCGGCTCCGGGTCAGCGGCCAGCCGGCCATCGTTGTGATTTCGACCGGCAATGAGCTGGTGGAGCCGGGCGAACCGATCGCACCGTACCAGGTGCGCCGGTCCAACGCCTATGCCGTCGCTGCGGCGCTGCGCGAACGTGGCTTTCAACGCGTCTCCGAGGATCACATCGGCGACGATGCCGCCGCCCTGCACGCACGCCTCGGCCGGCATCTGCGCACGCACGAGGTCCTGGTGCTCTCAGGCGGCGTGTCGATGGGGCGCTTTGATCTCGTGCCGCAGGTGCTGGAGGCCCTGGGCGTGCAGTGCATCCTGCACGGCATCGCGCAGCGGCCGGGCCGGCCGATGTGGTTTGGCACGACGACGGAGGGCCGGGCCGTGTTCGCGCTGCCCGGCAATCCCGTCTCGACGCTGGTATGCCTGTCGCGTTATGTTTTGCCCGCGCTGTTTGCGGCCATGGGCGTGCGCACCCAGCCTTCCGAGCGCATCGCGCTCGCCACGGCCCTCGACTGGACGCCGCCCCTGACTGGCTTCATGCCGGTGCGAGTGAGCCATGACGACTGGGGCCGCCCCTGGGCTACGCCCTGCCCCACGAACGGTTCCGGAGACTTCACGTCCCTGGCCCTGACGGACGGTTTTATAGAACTGCCGCCCGGACCTGCGGAACTGCACAAGGGTTTTCTCACGCGGCTGTATCGCTGGTAGCCTAGCCGCATGAGCGCAAAGAATTCCCAGGCACTTGCCGCGCTGCAGCCACGCAGGCCCCGGGACACGCTCGGGCGCCCGCTGCGGGATCTGCGTATCTCGGTCACCGATCGCTGCAATTTCCGCTGCCCCTACTGCATGCCGCGTGAGCGCTACCACGAGCACTACCGGTTTCTGAAATCCGCCGAACGCCTCGAGTTCGGGGAAATCGTCAGACTGACGCGGCTGTTCCTGACGCTCGGGGTGCGCAAGCTGCGCATCACTGGCGGCGAGCCCCTGTTGCGCCCCGGGCTGGCCGACCTGATCGGCGATCTGACCACGCTGCCGGGTGTGGAAGACATTGCACTGACGACCAACGGTGTGCTGCTCGGTCAGCAGGCCATCACGCTCCATGCCGCAGGGTTGCAGCGCGTTACGGTCAGCCTCGATAGCCTGGATCCTGCGGTGTTCGCGCATCTGGCTGGGGGCCTGGGCGATCCGCAGGAGGTGCTGGCCGGCATCGCAGCAGCGCAGCGCGCCGGACTGGCCCCGCTCAAGATCAACGCCGTGGTGCAGCGTGGCGTCAACGACCATACCGTGCTCGGGCTGCTCGAACATTTCCGCGGCACCGGCATCACCGTGCGCCTGATCGAATACATGGACGTCGGCAATCGCAATGAATGGCAGCCGGATCAGGTGGTGCCGTCACGCGAGCTGCTCAAGTTGATCCAGACGCGCTGGCCGCTGACGCCGCTCGCGCGCAATTACACCGGCGAAGTGGCCGAGCGTTACGCCTACGCCGACGGGCAGGGTGAGATTGGCTTTATCTCCTCGATTTCACAGCCGTTCTGCAGCGATTGCTCGCGCGCACGGTTGTCTTCCGAGGGCCTGCTCTACACCTGCCTGTTCGCGAGCCAGGGTCTGGATCTGCGCGGTCCGCTCCGGGGCGGCGCCAGCGACGACGAACTGCTCGCCCTGATCCGCGGCTGCTGGCAGGCGCGCACCGATCGCTACAGCGAGCTGCGCGGGCACATCGCCAGCCCGCTCGCCGCGCGGGTCGAGATGAACCAGGTCGGCGGATAGGTTCCCCGGGGCCGCTCCATGGCGAAGCTCAAGGCCAGGGTCCGGCTCAGCCACCTCGATGCCGCCCGCCGGCCCACCATGGTCGGCGTGGCTGACAAGCCGGTCACCCACCGCGTCGCCGAGGCCGAAGCGCGGCTGCAGCTCCCCGCCACGGTGGCCCGGGCCCTGCGCGCCACCGGCCATCGCACCGCCAAGGGCCCGGTGTTCGACACGGCGATCGTGGCCGGCGTGATGGCCGCCAAGCGCACAGCGGAGCTCATCCCCTTTTGCCACCCTTTGCCGATCGAACACTGCTCGATCAGCATCGGAGCCGTCACCGGCAACCGGCTGCGCATACGTTGCCGCGTGGAAACTCACCACCGGACTGGCGTGGAAATGGAGGCGCTCACGGGAGCGAGTGTCGCGGCCCTGACGATCTACGACATGTGCAAGGCGCTGTCGCACGACATCCGCATCGTCGAGGTGCGATTGCTGCACAAATCGGGCGGTCGACGTCGCATCGGGCGCCCCGCCCGGCCGCTGCGGGCCTTGGTGCCATGAGCGCGCCGCTCTACGGTCTGCTGCTCACCGGCGGGCGGAGCCGGCGCATGCAGCGCGACAAGCTCGGCCTCGAGTATGCAGGCCAGCCGCAGCTGGCGCGCGCCATGGCTTTGCTCGAGCCGCTGGTGGAGCGCAGTTTCGTGTCGGTGCGGGCCGACCAGCTCGATGATCCGCTGCGCGCCCCTTATCCACGCATCACCGACATCCTGCCGGAACAGGGCCCGATCGGCGGCATCCACGCGGCGCTCTGCGCCCAGCCGCAGGCGGCCTGGCTGGTGCTGGCCGGCGACCTGCCGTTTCTCGATGCGGCCACGCTGCAGCAACTGATTGCCGCGCGCGCACCGCACCGGCTGGCGACGGCCTTTCGCAGCAGCCACGACGGCAAGCCGGAACCGCTGTGCGCGATCTTTGAACCGGCCAGCCGTGGCCCGATCGAGGCGTGGATCGCCGCCGGACAGCGTTGCCCGCGCGAATTCCTGGCGCAGGCGGG
>DASWFL010000298.1:0-3226 GCA_036394255.1 Steroidobacteraceae bacterium | reverse complement strand
CGGCCGCACGGCCGGAGGCGGCCGGCTTGGCCGCCGGGGCGCTCTTGAGCGCACCATGCGCTTTCGCCGCGAGGCGCGGCCGGGCGTGCGCCGGCGGCTTCGCGGCAGCCTTTTTCACGGCCGGCACAGCTCGCGCACTGCTCTTGCGATGGCTGCCGGTAGAGGGCTTGGGCTTGTGGCTGGGGGGCATTTCGTTCCTTGGCGGAAATTCAGGACAACAGCTTCTCGGCCGTAGTTCCCAGAAGAGAACAAGTCGGGAGGGTCAAGATTGCTGCGGAAAATCCGGTAATTATACCGAGTAACTGGCCCGAAAGGCCAGTTACGGTAGGGGCGGCCCGCTCAAGCCTTCAGACGGCCCTTTCTCCGGTTAAGCGCCTGAAATTCCAGCCGTTCCTCCCCGCTGGCCGCGCTCGATTCCACCTTGGCCAGCAGCTCGTCGTAGCGCCTGGCCTCGCGGCCGGCGGCGACCTGGGCGATGAGACGGTCCAGTGTCCCCAGCAGTTCGGGCCCGGCCTGTTCTGCATCGAGCAGGGTGGGTTCGGCGTGCAACTCGCCGAGGCGGCGATGCTCGGGTCGCTCGCGCCACTCCTCGAGCAGCGCGGAGATCATGCGGGCGGGCTGCGCGCGCAGCGTCGTCAGGAGTTCACGCAGCATGCCGATGCCGCCGAGCTCCGCCTCGCTGATTTCCACGAGTGCCGGCAGCACTGGCGCGGGCACTCGCGCGGCCGTCGCCGGGTAGTGCAGCAGGGTCTGGATGGCCTGTGTCACCAGTCCGCGCCGCCCACCGGCCGCGGCGCGCGTCGAGGCGCGGCGCGGGGCGGCCTCCGGGTCCTCCGTGGCCAGGTCATCCTGCAGCAGGTCCCGCAGCCGGTCGGTGCCGAGCCCGACCTCCTGCGCGATGCGCGCCAGGAGCAATTCCAGATAGACACCGGGCGGGAGCTTGGCCAGCAGCGGGCGCGCCAGGGCGACGAAGCGGGCGCGGCCGTCGGCGTGAGTGAGGTCGGCCTGCTCGCGCAGGTGCGCGGCGAAATACTCGGACAGCGGTGTGGCACCGGCCAGGCGCGCCTCGAAGGCGGCGCGGCCCTCGCGGCCCACGAGACTGTCCGGATCCTCGCCTTCGGGCAGGAACAGGAAGCGCATTTCGCGGCCTTCGCGTGCCTCGGGCAAGGCGTTCTGCAGGGCGCGCCACGCTGCCGCGCGCCCGGCGCGATCGCCGTCGAAGGCGAACACCACCTCGCTCACCAGCCGGAAGGCGCGCTTCAGATGTTCGGGCGTGGTGGCCGTGCCGAGCGTGGCCACCGCGGAGGCGATGCCCGCCTGATGGAGGCGCACGACATCCATGTAGCCCTCGACCATCACGAGGCGCTTGAGCGGGGTGCGCGCCAGCCGGATCTCGTGCAGGCCGTACAGCTCCTGGCCCTTGTGGAACAGTGCGGTCTCCGGTGAATTCAGGTATTTGGGCTCGCCGCCCTCCAGTACCCGGCCACCGAAACCCAGCACCCGCCCGCGCGGATCGCGGATCGGAAACATGATGCGGTCGCGGAAGCGGTCGTACCAGGGTTCGCTCCCCGCACGCGGGGTCTCGCGCTCGATGATCAGGCCGGCCGCCAGCAGCGCACGGCGCGCCTCGTCGGTGGCGCCGAAGCGCCGCAGCACTTCGTTCCACGCGTCGGGCGCGTAGCCGATGCGGAAGCGCTCGCAGATCGCATCGTCCAGTCCGCGGCTGCGCAGATACGCGCGCGCCCGCTCGCTGGATTGCAGGCATTCCTGGTAATAGCCCGCGACGCGCGCCAGCATCTCGCCGAGCTCTTCCTGGCCGCGCGCCGGCGCGGCGCTGCCGCCCTCGTGCGGCACTTCGAGACCGAGCCGTTCGGCCAGCGTCTCGACGGCTTCCGGAAACGGCAGCTGCTCGAACTGCATCAGGAAGCCGAGCGCGGTGCCGTGTGCGCCGCAGCCGAAGCAGTGGTAGAACTGCTTGTCCGGGCTCACCCAGAATGAGGGCGTCTTCTCGTCGTGAAAGGGGCAGCAGGCCTTGTACTCGCGCCCCGCCTTCTTCAGCGGCACGCGGCTGCCGATGGTTTCGACGATATCCGCGCGCGCGATCAGCTCGTCGATGAAGCCCTGGGGAATGCGGCCCGCCATACGGCCAAGTCTAACCGAGGCGCCCGCAGCGGGGCGCCGGGGCGGCTACGCGCTGAGCCGCGCCTTGATGCGCGCGCCGACCGCGCCCATGTCGGCCCGGCCCGCGGCCCGGGCCTTGATCGCGGCCATCACCTTACCCATGTCCTTGATCGAGCTCGCGCCCGTGGCGGCGATGACCTCGGCGATCATGGCATCGAGCTCGGCGGCGGACAGCTGCGCGGGCAGGTACGCGGACAGCAGCTGCATCTCGGCCGTTTCCCGTGCGACGAGGTCGCCACGGCCACCCGCCTCGAACTGCGCGATGGATTCGCGGCGCTGCTTCACCATCTTGTCGATGACGCTCAATACCTGGGCATCGTCGAGTTCGATGCGCTCGTCCACTTCGCGCTGCTTGATGGCCGCCATGAGCATGCGGATGTTCGCGAGCTTGTCCTTCGCGCCGGCGCGCATGGCGGATTTCATATCCTCCTGGATGCGTGCCTTGAGCGTCATGGACGCTTGTACTTCAGCGTGCAGTGCGGACGAAGTCGCGCGAGACGCGCTTGATGTGGCGCTTGACCGCGGCAGCCTTCTTGCGCTTACGCTCCTGCGTGGGCTTTTCGTAGAATTCGCGCCGGCGGAGCTCCGCGAGTACGCCCGCCTTCTCACACGCGCGCTTGAAGCGACGCAGGGCAGCGTCAAAGTACTCGTTTTCCCGGATTCGAACGCTCGGCATCGAACTCAACCTCTTGATTCTAATAACCGTTTAACAACGGTCCCGCCATGCAGGGGCCGCGATTCTAAAGAGGCCGGAGCCAAAAGGCAAAGTCTGGCGCCGGCGGGCCGAAATCAGCTCCTGCTTCGGTCATACTTTCAGGGATGCGAGTGCTGGCCATAGAGTCCTCCTGCGATGAAAGCGCCGCGGCCGTGCTCGACGAGGAACGCGGCCTGCTGGCCCATGAGCTGTGGAGCCAGGTCGATCTGCATCGGCTCTACGGCGGCGTGGTGCCGGAACTGGCTTCCCGCGACCATGTCCAGCGGCTGCTGCCGCTGGTGCGGGACGCGCTGGCCGCGGCGGACACGCGTCCCGAGCAGCTGAACGGGG
>DASWFL010000297.1:0-8091 GCA_036394255.1 Steroidobacteraceae bacterium | reverse complement strand
CCAGTAGCGCTCATGCGCCGGCGGCAGCTCGCCGGCGAAGCGCGCACGCAACGCCGGCTCGTCCGATTCGGTGAGCTGCGCGATGCTGCCGGGACTCATCTGGTCGGACAGTCCGGTGATGGCCGAGTCATCGTTCGACAGCGACCAGAACGCGCCGGGGATCCGCGGGAAAAACAGGAAGAAAATGATCGCCAGCGGCAGTGCGTACAGCAGCTGGCGGGCGGAATCCCGCAGCAGCGTCGGCGCCGATTGCGCAGTGCCTCCGTTCAGGGCGCGTAGAGCGGCAGCACTCAGCCACAGGCTGATCGCGTAGAGCGGCAGGCGCCAGAGCTGCTGGCGGTCCAGGCAGGCCGCGAGCAGCAGGAACAGCGTCGCGCCCACGATCACGTACCAGTCGCGGATCGCGCGCGCCTCAAACAGCTTCGCGGCGGTCATCGCCGCCAGCAGCGTGGCGCCGGCGGCCAGGCCGTTGAGGGTGCGAAAGCTGGCGAGCACACCAGCGGTCAGGATCAGCGCCAGGCCGAGGCGCGCCAGCCGGCCGGGCAACGCCTGCCCGTGCAACGTCGCCCGGAAATGCAGCGCACTGGCCAGCACCAGCAGGGGCAGGCACCACCACGCGAGGTGCTGCCCGTTCAGCGCGGCGGTCACCAGGAGCGCCGTGATGCCCAGCCCCGCCGCCGCGCGGCCCGGATGTACGGCCACGGGCGGAGCCGTCGCGGGCGCGGGCGCGCTCAATCCGAGCCGTCCGGGCGCGGCTCGCCTGCGGCCTCGCTCCCGTACAGCGCCAGGGCACGCAGCAGACTCGTGCGGTGCGCCCCGCCTCGTCCCAGCGGCAAGTCCACGTCCGGCAGCTGCAGTGCGCAGGCGGCATCGCGGCCGGCGCATTCATGAACCCAGGCGCACAGCTGGCTGAGCCTTGCCTCCAGGTCCAGCGATTCCAGGCCCGCGAAACTGAGCAGGTGCTCGCTGCCGCCCGTACCCTGGTATTGCGCCACCATGAGTGGCGCCCCGCGCGCCCAGGCCTTCCAGGCGATGCTGCGCGGACTGTCGCCGGGCTGGTAGTTGCGCAGGCTGGTCCACTCCTCTTCGGCCGGCGAACTGGCGCGGGACTCACGCGAGCTGTGGCTCTCTCCGCCGTGTGGGAGCGGCCGGGTGCCGAGGGGCTGTGGATACACGATCGCTTCCACGGGCAGGTGCAGCCAGCTCCAGCAGCGAAACAGCCCGAAGGGCGCAGTACTCGCCAGTTCCAGCCGCCCGATGCGCTGGCGCCCACGCCCGCCAGCCTGAAAAGGCAGCTGCACCGTGAGCTGCGCGCCGGGCTCGAGGTCGAAGTGGCTGGCGCGCGTTCCGCCACAACGCACCGCCAGTGCGCGCCGCGCCTGGGCGCTGCGGTTGAGAAAGCGCAGCTCGATCAGGCCTTCTGATCCTGCGTAGCAGTCCGCCGCCTGCGCCAGGACCAGTTCCAGCCCGTTGAGCGTGCGCTGGCACTCGTGCATGCCCACCAGCACGAAGCCGGCCAGCATGAACGTCAGGAGCAGGGCCAGGCTGTTGGTGTAGTTGAGCCCGGCGATCAGCATGACGAACAGCAGCAGCCCGAAGCTTAAGCCCGGGCCGGTCGGCAGGATATACAGGCGCCGCGCGCGCAGCACGAGCGGCAATTCATCCAGTCCCTGGCGCCGGCGTGCCCACGCCGCGACGCGCGCGGTGATGCGATCGCGCAGCGCGTTGAACATGGGCCTCTAGACCGGCACCGGCACCGCGGCGAGCAATTCGCTCGCCAGCCGCGCGCCATCCATGGCGCCCGCGCCGGCGCGCGCCTCGAGACGATGGGCCGCCACCGCCGGCAGCACCGCCTGGACGTGCTCGGGCATGACCGCCCGCTCATCGCCGAGCAGGGCCCAGCCCTGCGCGGCCCGCACCAGGCCCTGCGCCGCGCGCGGGGAGAGGCCCAGCTGGAACTGCGCGCGGGAGCGGGCGACGAGCGCCTGGACGTAATCGAGCAGCGGCGCGCCCACGTAGATCGCGCGCACCGCGCGCTGCGCCGCCAGCAGTTCCGCGGGCCCGAGGACGGGCACCGTCGCCTCCAGCAGTTCGTGGCGCTCGCCGGCCAGCAGCAGTGCCCGCTCCGCCTGGCGGTCCGGATAGCCGAGCCCGACGCGCATCAGGAAGCGGTCCAGCTGCGATTCGGGCAAACCAAAGGCGCCGAGCTGATCGTGCGGGTTCTGCGTGGCGACCACGAAGAAGGGCTCGGGCAGGGGATGCGTGATGCCATCGACACTCACCTGCCGCTCCTCCATGGCTTCGAGCAGCGCGCTTTGGGCCTTGGGACTGGCGCGATTGATCTCATCGGCCAGCAGCAGCTGGGTGAACACCGGTCCGGGCCGGAACTGGAACTGTTGCGTCGTGCGATCGAATACCGACACGCCGACGACATCGGCCGGCAGCAGATCGCTGGTGAACTGCAGGCGCCGCCATTCAAGGCCGAGGACACGCGCCAGGGTGTGCGCCAGGGTGGTCTTGCCGACCCCGGGCACGTCCTCGATCAGCAGGTGGCCGCGGGCCAGCAGGCAGGCCATGCACAAGCGGATCTGCGCCGGTTTGCCGAGAATCACGTGTCCGACCGCCGCCACCGCTTCGGCCAGGCGGCTCATGGCGGGTCCGCCCCCAGCGCGCGGACTTGCGCGAGCTGGCGCTCCAGTCCGGCGCGCGTCCGCTCGAATTCCGCCAGGCGTTCGCGTTCCTGGGCCACCACGGCTGCGGGGGCGGCGCCCACGAATTTATCGTTGCCGAGCTTGGCCTGCGCACGCGAGATTTCCTCACCGGTCTTGCGCATCCGCTTCTCCAGTCGCGCGAGTTCGGCGACCGGATCGATGAGTCCCGCCATCGGCACGAGCAGGGTCAGCTCGCCGACCAGGGCGGAGGCCGATGGCGGCGCCCGGGCGCCGTCGGTGAGCGGGCAGGGCGTCTCCACGCCCGCCAGGCGCATCAGCAGGGCCTGGTGGCGCTGTGCGAGCGCCAGGTCGGCGGCCGACGCATTCTGTAACAATAATGGGAGCTTACGCGCGGGACTTAAATCCATTTCTCCGCGAATCTGGCGGACCCCCAGGACCACCTGCATCAGCCAATGCATGTCGCGCTCGGCGGCCGGGTCGCTGGCGAAGTCCGCCGCGCTCGGCCAGGGCGCCAGCATGATGCTGGCCGGCACCGCCACCGGCACTGGCGCCGGCGCCGCCGGAGCAGGGCCGGGCAGCCGCGGCGCGACGCGCTGCCAGATTTCCTCCGTGATGAACGGCATCAAGGGGTGCAGGACACGCAGCAGGGCCTCGAGCACCGCGAGCAGCGTCTGGAGTGTCCCGCGCTGCTGCGGCGTCGCCGCACCCGCGCCCTGCAGCACCGGCTTGGCGAGTTCGAGGTACCAGTCGCAGTACTCGTGCCAGGTGAATTCGTACAGCGCCGCGGCGGCAAAGTCGAAGCGGTAGTCGGCGAAGGCGCCCTCGACGACGCGGATGGCAGCTCCCAGCCGCGAGCGGATCCAGCGATCCGCCACCGTCAACTCCACCTCGCCGGCCTCAGCGAACAGCAGCTCCTGCGGGCCGGGCGCTTGCTGCTCGACCGATAGCATGACGAAACGCGCCGCGTTCCACAGCTTGTTGCAGAAGTTGCGGTTCCCGCCGACACGTTGCAGGTCGAAGCGGATATCGCGGCCGTGCGTGGCCAGGGAGGCAAAAGTGAAGCGCAGCGCATCGGTGCCGTGCGCGCCGATGCCCTGCGGAAACTGCTTGCGCGTCGCGGCCTCGATCGCCGGTGCCAGATGGGGCTGCATCAGGCCCGCGGTGCGCTTGGCGATGAGGGCCTCGAGTCCGATGCCGTCGACGATGTCGAGCGGGTCGATCACGTTGCCCTTGGACTTGGACATCTTCTGGCCTTCCGCGTCGCGGATCAGGCCGTGCACGTAGACGTCACGGAACGGCACATCTGCCATGAACTTCAGGCCCATCATGATCATGCGCGCGACCCAGAAAAAGATGATGTCGAACCCGGTCACCAGCACGCTGCCCGGGTAGAAGCGCCTCAGGTCGGCGGTCTCCGCGGGCCAGCCGAGCGTGGAGAAGGGCCACAGCGCGGAGGAAAACCAGGTGTCCAGCACGTCCTCGTCCTGGCGCAGCGGCACATCGCGCCCCCGCTGCGCGCGGGCCTGCGCCGCCGCCGCCGCGGCATCGCGGGCCACGTAGATATGGCCCGCCTCGTCATACCACGCCGGAATCCGGTGCCCCCACCACAGCTGGCGGCTGATGCACCAGTCCTGGATGTTGCGCATCCACTGGAAATAGGTCTTGTCCCAGTTGGCAGGCACGAAGCGGATCCGGCCGCTCTCCACCGCCGCGATGGCTGGCGCGGCCAGCTCTCCGACACGCACGTACCACTGATCGGTGAGGTAAGGTTCGATGACCGCGCCGCTCCGGTCGCCCCTGGGCACCATCAGCTTGTGCGCCTCGGTGCGCTCGATGAAACCGCGCGCTTCAAGCTCCACGAGGATGCGCGCGCGCGCTTCGAAGCGATCCAGGCCGCGCAGTTGCGGCGGCGCCGCCTCGTTGAGGCGCGCGTCGGGCGTAAAGATATTGATCAGCGGCAGCTGATGGCGCTGGGCGACGGCGTAATCATTGAAGTCATGCGCCGGCGTGATCTTCAGGCAACCGCTCCCAAAGGAAGGATCGACGTAGCCATCGGCGATGATGGGGATCCGGCGCCCGCTGAGCGGCAGAATCAGCGTGGCCCCGACCAGGTGGCGGTAGCGCTCGTCGTCCGGATGCACGGCGACCGCCGTGTCGCCGAGCATGGTCTCCGGACGGGTGGTCGCCACCACCAGTGCGCCGGTCCCGTCGCTCAACGGATAGCGCAGGTACCACAGCGAGCCGGATTCTTCTTCGCTCAGCACTTCCAGATCGGACAGGGCCGTGAGCAGCACCGGGTCCCAGTTGACCAGGCGCTTGCCCCGGTAGATCAGCTGCTGCTCGTGCAGGCGCACGAAAGCCTCGGTGACCGCACGCGTCATGCCTTCGTCCATCGTAAAGCGATCGCGCGACCAGTCGACGGAGGCACCGAGGCGGCGCAACTGGTGCGCGATCATGCCGCCGGACTGGGCTTTCCATTGCCAGACGCGCTCCAGGAACTCCTCGCGCGTCAGATCGGTGCGCCGCCGGCCCTCGGCGTTCAACTGCCGCTCGACCACCATCTGCGTGGCAATGCCCGCGTGATCGGTGCCGGGCTGCCACAGCGCCGCCTCCCCGCGCATGCGGTGATAGCGGGTGAGCGCGTCCATGATCGTGTCCTGGAAGGCGTGCCCCATGTGCAGCGTGCCGGTCACGTTGGGCGGCGGGATCATGATGCAGAAGGCTTTGGCGCCCGCATCGCTGCGGGGCGCGAATCCGCCCTGCAGCTCCCATTGGGCGTACCAGTGCTGCTCGATCTGGGCGGGCGAGTAGGTCTTGTCCATGGCTCAAGCGCCCGCGATGGCGCTCTGGTGAGTCACGGGCTCGATGCCCCGTTCGCGGTACTGCCTGAAGCGCGCGCGTCCCGCCTGGCGGCGGGCCGGGTCGGAATCGATGATCTCCACGACGCGGGCGGCCAGATCGAGTCCGTCCGGGAGTCCTGCGGCCAGGTTGACGATGAGCTGCGGTGGCGTCGCCGGCACCCTGGTGGCGCTGAGCAGCACCGGGGTCTCGTCCCAGCTCGATTCCGGGCCCAGCGGTTCGTGCGGTACGAAGCTGCGGTCGGCAAAGGTCCACAGCAGTTCGTCGAAGGCGGCGACTTCCGTCTCGCTGTCGAACCAGACGAGCACCCGCTCCTCGGCGTTAAAGGCCTTCTCGATTTCCTGGCAGGCAAACCTCCAGCGCGCGCGCTGATCGCTCCCTTCCAGAACGAAAAACTCTGCGCGCGCCACCATGCGGTTCGCGTGCGCTCAGGCGCGTGCGCGCCGGATCAGGAAATCACCCAGCAACCCCAGCGGCCGGCCCGTGGCGCTCTTGGTATTGCCGGAAGTCCAGGCGGTACCGGCAATGTCCAGGTGCGCCCACTTCAGCCCCTTGGTAAAGCGCCCGAGGAAGGCGGCGGCCGTGATGGCGCCGCCGTCGCGTCCGGCGATGTTGGCCACATCGGCAAAGTTGGTCTTGAGCTGCTCGCCGTATTCCTCGGTGAGCGGCAGTTGCCAGGCCCGATCGTCCGCGCGCCGCCCGCAGGCCACGAGTTCCTGCGCCAGTTCGTCGTCGTTTCCCATGACCCCGCTGTGGTGGGCACCGAGCGCGACCACGCAGGCGCCGGTCAGTGTCGCCATGTCGATGACCGCGGCGGGTTTGTAGCGGCGGGAGTAATGCAGCGCGTCGCTGAGTATCAGCCGGCCCTCGGCGTCGGTGTTGAGAATCTCGACGGTCTGCCCATCGGCGCTCGTGACGATATCACCGGGCTTGGTGGCACGGCCGCCGGGCATGTTCTCGCAGGCCGGTATCAGCCCGACGAGATTGAGGCGCAGCTTCAGGCGCGCGGCCAGATCAAAGGCGGCCAGCACGGTCGCCGCGCCGCACATGTCGAACTTCATTTCATCCATGGCGTTCGGGTCTTTCAGCGAAATGCCACCGCTGTCGAAAGTGACCCCCTTGCCGACGAGGACGATGGGCGCGGCACCGCGCCGGCCACCGCGATGCTCGAGAATGATGAAGCGCGGCGGCTCGGCACTGCCGCGCGTCACAGCGAGGAAACAGCCCATCTTCAGCCGCCCGATCTGGGCGGCATTGAGCGCGCGTGCCCGCAGGCCCCGATGAGTGCGCGCCAGTTGCGCAGCCTGGGCGGCGAGGTAGCGGGGCGTGCAGATGTTTCCGGGCAGATTGGCCAGGTCGCGCAGCAGGCGCGCGCTGGCCGCGATCGCCGCCCCATCGCCCAGTCCCAACCTTGCGGCCGCGAGCTCGGCGGCACCGTAGGGACCGAGCTTGACGCGCGCCAGCGCGGTCGCCGGCGGTCGCCGCGCGGTTTTCAGATCGTTGATGCGGTACAGCGCCGCTCCGCACACTTCGGCCGCGGCACGCCCCAGCGTGTAATCGTCGAGGCCGCGATCCGCCGGCCGGTCGATCGCCACCACGGCGCTGCTGATGCGCGTGCGGGCCAGGGCCATCACTGCCGTGGTGAGCGCGCGCTTCCACGCCCGGCGCTGGTACTGGCCCGTCGCGCCCAGGCCCACCAGCAGCAGGCGCTTGCCGCCCAGTCCCGGCAGGTCCGCGAGCAGCAGAGTTTCCCCGGCATGACCGGCAAAGTCCCCGCGCTGCAGGAGCTTGCGCAGACGCCCACCCGCCGCGCGGTCGAGGAGCCGGGCCTCGGCGCCCAGCACGCGGGTCTCGTAGACCCCCACCACCAGGCAATCGGCACGTTGCTCAACCGTCTTGCCGGAGTAGGCTGAAAATTGCATAGCCGATCCTCTCCTTCCAGTTTGCCAGCGCCGCTCATTTCCCTTAGCTTCAGCGCTGGGTCGAGCGGCCGCAGTTTAGCCGAAGCGGCGCAATTCGTGAGGGTGCTTTGCAGATTCTGCAGCGATATTTCTTCCGCGAGATGGCGCTGAATTTCCTGGGTGTGACCGGCGCGCTGGCGGCCGTGCTGTTCATCTACCAGCTCGGCGCCGTACTGGCGCGGGCCGCCCAGTTCCAGTATCCGCGCGGCCTGGTGCTGGAGTTGTTCGCACTGGGGGCGGCGGAAAATTTCGCGCTGTTGCTGCCACTGGGGCTGCTGCTGGGCATCGTCATGGCGCTCGGCCGGCTCTATCACGAAGGCGAAATGGTCGCCGCGCGGGCCTGCGGCTACGGCGGCGCGCGCGCCTGGCTGCCCGCCCTGATGCTCACGCTGCCGATCCTCGCATCGAGCGCCTGGCTCAATCTGCGGTTTTCGCCGCAGGCTGCCGCCCGTCGCGCCGTGCTCACCGCCGAGGCGGTGCGTGCCGGGCTGGCCGTGCCCTTCGAGGTCGGACGGTTTCGCAGCTTTGATGGCGGCCGGACGGTCGTGTACGCGCGCTCAGCGGACCCCAGCGGCGAATTGCAGCGGGTGTTCATCAAG
>DASWFL010000296.1:0-1964 GCA_036394255.1 Steroidobacteraceae bacterium | reverse complement strand
CGCCGGTCGGTGCCTACTAGTGTGCGGGCTCCTTGTAGAACTCCAGAAGCCTGCCCGAGCGCGCTACCACGCAAGTGGCCCGCGCCACGGGGAGATTGGTCTTCGGGTTGGTGGCTGTCAATTTCCACTCTTCGCTGGGCCTGCCGGCATCGAAAGACAGGCCATGGTCTACAAACGATGCTTCGCGCAGCCGGGGCGCCGGCTGGTAGGTCTCGGCCAGGCTCGCCATGAGTGCCTTGAGGCATTCCGCCTGCCCCGGTGTCGGAGTCTCCGCCGGCGAAAGGGCGGGCAAGGCCACGGCTGCGGTCGCGATGATCGAGACGAACTGTCGACGTGCGTTCATATACTCATCTCCTCTCGGCGTTGGGAACGGTCAAGTGACGCCTTGACGGTACCGACAAATGATTTGTAGTACCAACGATATATTTTTGCTCGTCGAATAATTCGTGCTAAGCCGTCACTGGATGGCGACAGTTGTGCAGTGTCCGGCCAGCCAGCTCAGGAGCGGTGCGATGGCGCTTCGCTCTGCATCCTCCCGGCGCGCGACGAGGAAGTAGTTCTCGCCCGTGCCGAGTGCGGCCTCAATCGGCTTCGTCAGCGCACGGGACGCAAATCGGCGCGCCGCCACCGGTGCCGACAGCAACGCTATGCCAACGCCCTGCTCAGCCGCCTGCGCAACCTCCAGCATCGAGTCAAAGCGAATGACCGCTCTGGGCTGAAATGAACGGATACCGCGCATCTCCGCCCAGCGCTCCCACAGATCGGGTCGGTAATTATGCAGGAGCAAGGTTTGACGATTGAGTTCAAACTCCGCGCCCGGGCCAATGCGCTCAATCAACTCGGGTGCGCAAGCCGGCATGAAGACCTGGGGGAAGAGCAGGGTTGCCTGAAGTTCGGCCGCGGGCGCTGCCGCGACGATGACGGACACGTCGGCGTCCCAGCTGTGATGGCCCAGGGCCGCCGGGGGTGTCGTGATCTGCAGTTCCAGGCGACCGTGGGCGGTGCTGAATTCGGCCAGCCTGGGCAGTATCAGTTCATGGGCAAAAAAAGGGGGCAGCTGCAACTTGATGAACGAACGCTGCACGTGACTGCGCAGCTGGCTGACCACCAATTCCAGCCGATGGAGCGCTGAGTCGACGTGTTCGAGCAGCAGCAGCCCGGCCGCGGTGAGCCGCAGGGTCTGGGCGTGGCGCTCAAACAGGATCACCCCCAGCTGAGATTCCAGCAGCCTGATTTGCTGGCCCACTGCTGAGGCAGTGAGACAGAGTTCATTGCTGGCGGCGGTGAAACTCAGCCTCTTGGCCGCGACCTTGAAGGTATTGAGGTACTTGACCGACGGTATGGACAATGAGTACCTCCACTACCGCTGTGAGCCCCGCGCCGTGACAAGGAGACGCCGCTGGTTCCGTCGGAACTCGCGGCGTCGGAGGGAGACTCACTAATGAGCCCCTGCCAGAGAAGCGGGGGACGCATTCTCCGATCGGCCAGAGACGCAGCAACGGGCGTGCCAATCCCGGGGGTTTGGTTGACACACTTGATTTTCAAGCGTTTGGCTTCGATCAGGGAGTGGAGCGCGAGGGAATTGGTCTGGGCAACGATCCGTTATTGTGCGAGTGCGGCGATTCACGCACCGCACTGAGGCGCGGCGGAGCGCCCCGCCGAGGTGCGCGACACGCGAACGTATCCTGAGTCCGGTCCGGCGCTGCAGCCATTATTGGCCTAGTCCGACCCCGGTGACTCGTTCAAGCACTGCATCGACCTGGCAGCTCAATGGCTCCCAGTCAGGAAGATCCGCGTGCCTCGGTCACGAGGCATTCTTCGAGTCCGCCGGCCGCTCGCCTGCGTGCCGATCCGCGTCCAGCTCAAACCACATGGCGTTCAGTATCGCGAACGAACACGCCAACCCGAGCCCCAGGATCCAGCTGAAATACCACATGGTCGCCTCCTCAATAGTTGCCGTCGGG
>DASWFL010000295.1:0-3174 GCA_036394255.1 Steroidobacteraceae bacterium | reverse complement strand
GGCCCCAGCCTGCAATCAGGCCTCGGCCTGCAACAGCAGCAGCAGCGTGCCTTCCGGCGCCTGCAGCAGCGCATTGGCGCGCCGGTCCAGTCCGGTCGGCAGGTCCTCTCCGCCGTGAACGCCGAGTGCCGCGAGCTTTTCGAGACGTTCGGGCATCTGCGGGTCGGTAAAAAGCAGCACGCTGGATTCGAGCGCCCGGGGTGGATGCAGCGTGAGGGTCAGCGTGTCGCTGGTGAGCGCGAGCTGCGAGAAGGGATCGTCGAGCGTCTCCAGGGCGATGAAGCCGGCGTGTTCCCAGAATGCCCGCACGGTATCGGTATCCAGGGTCGGCGTGCTGCAGGCGTTGAACCAGCCGCACAGCGACGGCGTGTGGCCGCGTCGCGGCGGCGAGAACGTGCGCGCCTCGAGCAGCGCGATGCCGAGGCCGGCCGGATCACGCAGCTGCAGTTCGTGAAAGTCCTCATCGCCCAGGCGCGTGTAATGCGGCTCGAAGCCCGCCGCGCGCAGCTCGTGCACGTGCTTCGCCAGTTCGGGCCGGACGAAGCTCAGGAGCGGTACCGGTCCGGGGCGCTGATGCAGCCCGATGCACAGCCGGCCATCGCTGAGTACGCCGTAGGGATGGTGCCAGGTGTCGCCGGTGGTGAGCTGCGCGAAGCCCAGCTGTTCGTAGAAGCGGACCGAGGCGGCGATGTCGCTGGTGGCGAGACTCATTTCCAGGAAGCGGCCGAACATGTTCAGGCGGCCGGTCCGGCGTGCGCGAGGACCAGGTTGCACAGGGCCTGCGCATGATCGCCGCGATCGTTGAGCGCCGGCACGTACTGGAACTGCTCGCCGCCGGCACGCAGGAAGATGCCGCGGCCGGTGAGCGCGATCTCTTCCAGCGTCTCGAGGCAGTCAACGGCGAAGCCCGGGCACAGTACGGTCAGGCTGCGCTGGCCGCGGCCGGGCAGTTCGGCCAGCACGCGCTCGGTGGCCGGCGTGAGCCAGCGCGCCTTGCCGAAGCGCGACTGGAAGCTGACGGACCAGTCACTCGCCGGCAACTCCAGTTCGGCTGCGAGCCGCCGCGCTGTCTCCCGGCATTGCGCTTCGTAGGCATCGCCGTGTTCGACGCAGTGCTCCGGGATGCCGTGATAGGACAGCAGCAGATGCGCCGTCCGCCCGTGCCGCTGCCAGTGTTCGCGCAGGCTGTTGGCGAGCGCGTGGATGTAGCCGGCGTCGTCGTGATAATCGCCGATCAGGTGCAGGGCGGGCAGGGCGCGCCAGTCGCCCATCGCCGCGATGACCTGATCGTAGACCGCTCCGGTGGTGGTGCCGCTGGCCTGCGGATACAGCGGCAGCACGACGATCTGTTCGGCTCCCGCGGCACGCAGGCTCTGCAACGCGCCGCGCACCTGCGGCTCGGAGTAGAGGAAGGCGCTCTCGACCGCCGCCGCGCCGGGCAGCTTGGCGTCCAGTTCCACTTCGAGCGCCGTGCGCAGCTGGCGCGAGTAGACCGCGAGCGGCGAACCATCGTCCATCCAGACCGCGCGGTATTTGCGCGCACTGCGCGGAGCGCGCAGCGGCAGGACCAGTCCGTACAGCAGCGGCAGCCACAGCCAGCGCGGCAGCTCCACGACGCGCGGGTCGCTGAGGAATCGCCGCAGGAAGCGGCGGACTTCGCGCGCCTGGGGCGCGTCGGGAGTCCCGGTGTTGACTGTCAGTACGCCGAGCATGGGCCCTCTAGGTGGGCGTGATGCCCGCGATGCACAGGTACTTGAGCTCGGTATAGTCCAGGATGCCGTGGCGCGAGCCCTCGCGGCCAAAGCCGGACTGCTTCACGCCGCCGAACGGCGCCACTTCCGTGGAGATGATGCCGGTGTTGAGACCCACGATGCCGTACTCGAGCGCCTCGGCCACACGCCAGGCCCGCGCCAGGTCGCGGGTATAGAGATAAGAGGCCAGGCCGAACTCCGTATCGTTGGCCATGCGCACGGCCTCGGCCTCGTCGCGGAAGCGGAACAGCGGTGCGACCGGCCCGAAGGTCTCCTCCCGCGCGAATTTCATGGCGCTGGTCGCCTCGGTGACGATCGTCGCCTCGAAGAAGGTGCCGCCCAGGGCATGCGCCTTGCCGCCCAGCGTGATCTTGCCGCCCTTGGCGCGGGCATCGGCGATGTGTTCCTGCACCTTCGCGAGCGCGGCGGCGTCGATGAGCGGCCCCAGGTCGGTCGGCCCCTTCAGGCCGTCACCGACGACCAGGGCGCTGACCGCCTGGCGCAGCCGCGACTCGAACTCCCCGTACACCTCCTGCTGCACGAGCAGGCGATTGGCGCACACGCAGGTCTGGCCCGTGTTGCGGTACTTGCTGGCGAGCGCGCCCTGGACGGCGGCATCCAGATCGGCGTCGGCGAACACGATGAAGGGCGCATTGCCCCCCAGTTCCATCGACAGTTTCTTGAGGGTCGGGGCGCTCTGGGCCATCAGCACGCGTCCCACTTCCGTCGAGCCGGTGAAGGTCAGCTTGCGCACCAGGGGGCTGCTGGTCAGCTCGGCGCCGAGCTCGCGCGCGTTGCCGGTGATGACGTTGAGTACGCCGGCGGGCACGCCCGCGCGTGCGGCCAGCTCGGCCATGGCCAGCGCGGACAGCGGCGTCTGGCCCGCCGGCTTGACGATGAACGTGCAGCCGGCGGCGAGCGCCGGCGCGGCCTTGCGGGCGATCATCGCGGCGGGAAAATTCCAGGGCGTGATCGCGGCGACCACGCCGACGGGCTGGCGCAGCACCACGATGCGTTTGTCGGCCTGGTGACCGGGGATGATCTCGCCGTAGACGCGGCGCGCCTCTTCGGCGAACCACTCGATGTAGGCGGCGGCATAGGCGATCTCGCCCCGGGCTTCGGCCAGCGGCTTGCCCTGCTCGGCGGTCATCAGGGTCGCCAGGTCCTGCTGGTTCGCCATCATCAGGTCGAACCAGCGCCGCAGGATCACGGCGCGCTGCTTCGCGGTCTGCGCGGCCCAGGCGGGAAAGGCCGCGGCCGCGGCGCTGATGGCCTCGCGCGTGGCCGCCCCGTCCAGCTGCGGCACGGTGCCCAGCGCCGCACCGGTGGCGGGATTGGTGACGGTGAGGGTGCGGCCATCTGCGGCATCGAGCCAGCGTCCACCGACGTAGCACTGGCTGCGCAGCAGCATCGGATCGGTCAA
>DASWFL010000294.1:0-2109 GCA_036394255.1 Steroidobacteraceae bacterium | reverse complement strand
GAGACTTTCCTGAATCAAGCGGGCGTAGCTCAGTTGGTAGAGTAGGAGCTTCCCAAGCTCTTGGTCGCGGGTTCGAATCCCGTCGCCCGCTCCAATCCGCTCGCGATCTAACCGTCCTGTTTCCCGAGAGCTAGGCGCTGTTTCGCAGCTCGTGAAACGATCGTTCGAAAGAGCAAAGCACCATAACGAAGGCTGCTGTGGATCGCTGACGCGCGGAAGTAGCAAGGGAAGGAGATAGCATGCGGTAGATGTCGGCCGGCTGGTTTTGAGAGAGACTATGGAAGCTCGGGGCCGGTGGCGGCGCCGGCTCGCCGCCGGACTGAACAGCGACGGTGTGCTCTACTTCGCCCTGCTCCTTCTGGTTTGGGGGCTGACCGTGCCGATGCGCGGCATGTGGCAGGATGACACCCTGTTGCTGCGGCTGGCGCGCCAGTATCAAGGCCAGGGTTTCATGGCCGCGTTTACGCCGGTCGTCACTCCCCTGCGGCGCCTCTATTCCCTGTCGTTTCGCCTGGCGCTGTCCACGCCGCAACCCATCTGGACCCTACATCTGGTCTTCGGCGCGACCTGGCTCGGGCAGGCCCTCGCCGCCGGCTGGATCTCCAGGCTACTGATGCCGGGAAGGCGGCTCACTCAGTTCCTGGCGATCTGCCTGACGCTCACGGCGACCAGCGACTACCTGACCAACAACCTCACCTCTCTGGGCTACAACCTCAGCGCGCTCATGTTGCTACTGGCCGTCGGCTGCAGTCTGCGCTACTTGACGGGCGGGGGCGCTGGTTGGATCGCGATTGCGTGCGCCGCTACTGCGGTTAGCATCTGGACCATCGACGTCGCGATCCCCGCCCTGCCGTTCGTACCCTTGCTCCTGTTTTGGCGTGGCGGTACCGAGGCCTGGCGCCGGATTCTTCTGGTGCTGTCGGCGCTCGGTTTGACCCTGGCTCCCGCTGCCCAGGTCGAGTGGCGGTTTCTGCACGACCCAACCGGTTACGCGGCGGTGGCCCTTCTACCGATGCGCCTTGCCGAGCGTGTTGATCGCATGGCAAGCCTGTGGTGCGAGAACTTCGCACCGTGGCGCTGGGCCTTTGCACGCCCAATCTGGTATCCCAGGCCGCCGAGGGCGATTCCCTTGTGGGCCATGGGACTCGCTGCCGGAGTGGCGGCGGCGTGGTTCGCGTTCCGGGCAGGCCGGGCACAAAATCCGGATCGGCCGGATCGCACTACACGGACGCTCCTGCTGGCCGGGATCTTCGCTGCGATGGCCTTGATTGCGAATGCCGCATATGCCGGACTTCAGATGGCCGATATTCACTATCGCACACACATCCTGTCGCGCACGTGGGCATCATTGGCGGTCGCTGTTTCGGCCGGCTGGGCGGTGCAACAATGGCCTCGCTTCCGGCCCGCTTTCCTACTCGTGCCTGTCGTCTTTGTGGGGTTCGGTGTCTGGGGAGGACTGGAGCGTCAGGACCTCTGGGTTTCGACCTGGCGGCTGCACAAGAAAGAGCTCCTGTCGATCGTTACCACCGCCCCCGCCTTAAAACCCGGCACTGGTATCATCCTTCGCAGCCCGCCAACGCCGGATTTATATCTCGCGACCGAGGCCGACTATCTGGCGCAAAGCTGGCTCATATTGCTCTACGATGACACTGCCATTCACGCCCTGCGCATGGCCCCCGACCGAGGGACGGGCTGCCGTGCCACACCCGAGGGGCTCGAGTGCTGGCACGAGCAGCAGGCCGAATGCTTCGACGCCGGCACGTGTGCAGCCGATCGCTTTCCCTACGAGACGCTGGTGATCCTGGACTTCGACAACCGGAGAGGAACCTGGCGGTTGGTTTCCAGTCCGAAGGGTGATTCTCTATTAGGCGGATCCGCCGCGCTGGCTGGCTATCGGCCCGCCGGCCGTATCGTGGAACGTCCGTTGACGCCGCGGCAGCGGGCTCTATTGCTCCAGTAGATCGCTGTGGATAGCCAATTAGACCCGGAGCTCTCCGTTGTCGTCCTGTGCTACCGCTCCAGCGGCGCCGCGCGCTCCTTCGCGGCACGCCTCAGTAAGGTGCTGCTCGATGCGGGCATCGACAACTATCAGCTCGTGCTGGTTGGCAA
>DASWFL010000293.1:0-7737 GCA_036394255.1 Steroidobacteraceae bacterium | reverse complement strand
GATGAACTCGTGCAGCGCATCGGCGATCTCGCCCATGGTCAGGAGCGTCGAGGCGTAGCTCAATGCGTGCCAATCGTAGCCGCGCTCCCTTTCCAGCCGGCGCCGCAACAGGAAAGCCTCGTGCCCGGAAAGCCACAGACCGTGCACGTAGACGACGGCGCTCATCAGCTTCCGGACACGCTTTTCACCGCAGCGAGGGTCTTCAGGCCGACGGC
Source organism: Steroidobacteraceae bacterium (assembly GCA_036394255.1). Taxonomy (GTDB): domain Bacteria; phylum Pseudomonadota; class Gammaproteobacteria; order Steroidobacterales; family Steroidobacteraceae; genus FEN-1191. Next base: position 7,522 of record DASWFL010000293.1, on the reverse strand, counting down.
GACTGCCGCAGCCGGATGTGCAGCTCGCGCAGCTGCTGCTCGCTGACTTCAGTGGGTGCGTCGGTGAGCGGGCAGGCCGCCGTCTGGGTTTTCGGAAAGGCGATGACCTCGCGGATGCTGTCCGCGCCGGCCATCAGCATGGCCAGCCGATCCAGCCCGAAGGCGATGCCGCCGTGGGGCGGCGCGCCGTAGCGCAAGGCATCGAGCAGGAATCCGAACTTGAGCCGCGCCTCCTCGGCCCCGATCCCGAGCAGCTCGAACACCGCGGACTGCAGTTCCTCACGGAAGATGCGCACCGAGCCGCCACCGACTTCCGAGCCGTTGAGCACCAGGTCGTAGGCCTGCGCGAGCGCTGCGCCGGGGTTGGCCCTGAGCGCCGCGGCGTCGGCCACCTGCGGCGCGGTGAAAGGATGGTGCATGGCGACCCAGCGCTTCGCCTCCTCGTCATGGCCGAACATCGGGAAGTCGACCACCCACAGCGGACGCCAGCCGGGCGCCACGAGTTGCAGGTCCGCACCGATTTTCAGGCGCAGTGCGCCGAGCGCGTCATTGACCACCTTGGCGCGATCGGCGCCGAAGAACACCAGGTCCCCGTCCACGGCGCCGCTGCGCTCGAGGATTCCGGCCACGGCACGATCGTCGAGGAATTTCACGATCGGGGACTGCAGGCCCTCCCGTCCGCGGGCGCGCTCGTTGACCTTCACGTAGGCCAGGCCCCGCGCGCCGTAACGGGCCACGTAGGCGGTGTACTCATCGATCTGGGAGCGCGGCATGGCCCCGCCCGCCGGCACGCGCAGCGCGGCCACGCGGCCCTGCGGGTCGTTCGCCGGCCCCGCAAAGACCTTGAAATCACAGCCCGCGACCAGATCGGCGACATCCACGAGCTCGAGCGGGATGCGCAGGTCCGGTTTGTCCGAACCGTAGCGGCGCATCGCTTCCGCGTAACTGAGGCGCGGGAAGGGATCAGGCAGCTCCTGCCCCAGCACCTCGCGGAACAGCTGGCGCACCAGGGCGGTCATCAGCGTGAGGATCTGCTCCTGCGAGAGGAAGCTCGTCTCGATGTCCAGCTGCGTGAAATCGGGCTGGCGATCGGCCCGCAGGTCCTCGTCGCGAAAGCAGCGCACGATCTGGTAGTAGCGATCGAAGCCGCTGATCATCAGCAGCTGCTTGAAGATCTGCGGCGATTGCGGCAGGGCGAAGAACTTGCCCGGATGGGTGCGGCTGGGCACGAGGTAATCGCGCGCGCCCTCTGGCGTCGCCTTGGTCAGCATCGGCGTCTCGATGTCCACAAAGCCGTGGGCGTCGAGAAAGCCGCGCATGGCCCGGGTCAGCTTGTGACGCTGGCGCAGCCGCTGGCTCATGAGCTCGCGGCGCAGGTCGATGTAGCGGAAGCGCAGCCGTACTTCCTCGCTCACCTGCTCATCGAGCTGGAAGGGCAGCGGGTCGGAGCGATTGAGGATCTCAACTTCACTGGCCACGATCTCGACCTTGCCGCTCGCGAGGCTGGGGTTCAACGTGCCCGCCGGACGCTCGCGCACCGTGCCGGTGACGCGCACCACGAATTCATTGCGCAATTTCTCGGCATCGGCAAACACCGCCGGTGCATCCGGATGGCAGACGACCTGCACCAGCCCTTCGCAGTCGCGCAGGTCGACGAAGATCACGCCGCCGTGATCGCGCCGCCGGTGCACCCAGCCGGCCACCGACACCTGCTGGCCGACCAGCGTCTCGTTCACTTTTCCGCAGTAGTGTGTGCGCATCATCCGGGATTCGCAGGGGAAGCGCGGGATGTTAAGGGCACGAGCCAAGAGCACGCAACCACCGGACGGGACGGCCCCGCTGCGGTTCAGGCCGCCAGCTCCCCCAGCGCGGCATCGAGCCGCGCCAGCAGGCGCGCCACGGCGCCCGCGTCCGTCTCGGGCGACAGCAGCATCATGTTGTGGAACGGGGTGAGCAGCACGCCGCGATTGAGCAGATAAAGGTGCAGGGCCCGCTCGAGTTCGGGCTGCAGGGCCGCCGCCGCTTCCCCGCCGTTGCAGGGCGGCCGCGCCCCGAAACCGAGCTCCACGCGGGCGCCCACGCGCTGCACCTGCCAGCGCAGCGCCCGGCGTTCGAGCACCGCCTGCAGGCCCTGTTCGAGGCGCAGCGCCTGCGCCTCCATGTGCCCGTAGGCGGCGTCGGTCATGACCTCGCTGAGGCAGGCCTCGAGCGCCACCACGGCGAGCAGATTGGCCGCGAGCGTGGTGCCGAGCCCGCTGTGGGCGTCCGTGCCGCCCGGTGCCAGCGCTTCGATGCGCGAACGCGCCTCGTCGGTGAAACCGTAGACACCACAGGGCATGCCGCCGGCAATGGCCTTGCCGCAGACCAGGAAGTCGGGCTCGAGTCCATCGCGCCTGGTGCAACCACCCGGTCCGGCCGAGAGCGTATGCGTCTCATCGATGATCAGGACGGTCCCGTGCTGGCGCGTGAGCCGGCGCAACTGGGCATGGAAGCCGGGCTCCGGCAGCACGACGCCCATGTTGGTCATCGCCGGTTCGCACAGCACCGCGGCGACCTCACCGTCGGCGAGCGCTCCGGCCAGTGCCGCCAGGTCGTTGAATTCCACGACGCGGGTGTGGGCCGTGACATCGAAGGGCATGCCCCGCAGGCCGGCGCGCGGCTGGGTGCCGCGCTCGCCCAGGCGCACGTGCGTCTCATCGACTGCGCCGTGATAGCAGCCGTTGAACACGAGGATGTCGCGGCGGGCCGTGATGGCGCGCGCCCAGCGCAACGCCTCGCGATTGGCATCGCTGGCGCTCTGCGTCAACTGCCAGCAGGGCAGCCCGAAGCGCGCGGCCAGTGCGGCGCCGAGCGCGCCGACCCGCTCGCCCGGCAGCATCGCCGTCAGTCCCCCGGCCGCCTGCGCGGCGAGCGCACGCGCCACCGGTTCCGGGCTGTGGCCAAACATCGCACCGGTGTCCCCGAGGCAAAAATCGTCGTAAGCCTGGCCATCGACGTCGATGAGCGTGGCGCCACGCGCCGAGCGCACGAACAGGGGGAAAGGCAGCCCCCAGTCCCGCATCCACTGAAAGGGCACGCCGCCTTGCCAGTGGCGGGTGCTGCGTTGCGCGAGCTGGGCCGACGCGGGATGCAAGTGCTGGTAGGAGCTCAGCTCCCGCGCCGTCAGCGCTGCGATGGCCTGCGCTGCAAACACCCCTGCGCTCAGTCCCGCGGGCCCGGCGACACGGCGCTCGCGGCCGGATGGGCCGCAGCGCCGGAATGGGCCGTGGCGTTGGTGTGGGCCGTGGCGTTGGTGTGGGCCGTGGCGGTCGGACCGACCACGCCCAGCGTCACGATCATCTTCATGGCGTTATCAACGCTCATGTCGAGCTCGATGCACTTGGCGCGCGGCACGAAGATGATGAAACCGGAGGTGGGATTCGGCGTCGTCGGGATGAACACGCACACCTGCGGTTCGCCCAGGCGCTCGCTGATCTCGTCCAGATGGTCGGTGGTCTGGAACCCCATGCTCCACAGGCCGGCGCGCGGATATTCCACCAGCAGCACGTTTTTGAAGGAACTGCCGGACTTGGAAAACACCGTCTCGGAGAAACTCTTGACGCCGCTGTACAGTGCCCGCACGAAGGGAATGCGCTCCAGCAGGTCCTCCCCGATCGTCACCAGCGCGCGGCCGATGAAATTCGTGACCAGCAGGCCGGTCAACAGCACCATGAGGATGCCCAGCACCGCGCCGAGTCCTGGCACGTGCAGGCCAAAGAGGGCATCGGGCCGGAGCGAGCGCGGCAGCACCAGCAGGGTCCGATCCATCAGGTCCAGGATGAAGCGCACGACCAGCACCGTCACCAGTACCGGCACCCAGATCAGCAGGCCGTTGATGAAATAGCGGCGCAGCGCGCGCCCGAAGCGCGCCTGGGCCACCTGCCGCGCGCGATTCACCGTCGCCGGCCCCTGCGTATGGCGCGCCGGGGCGCGCCCTTGGCCCTGCGCTTCGCCGCAGCCCGGGTGGGCGTCGGCGCCGGCCTCGTTCCCGCACGCTTCGAGCCGCGTGACGTCTGCGCCGAGGCCGAGCTCGGGGCCGCGGCTGGTCCGGCGGTCTTGTCCGCCTTATCCGCCTTGGCGGCCGCGGCCTCAGCCTTTGCTTTCTCGGCGCCCGGCGTGCCGGCGTGCGCGGGCGTCTTGGCCTCCGGCTTGTCGCCGCCTTTCGCCTCCGTCGCCGGTTTCGCCTCTTCGCGCTCCGCGCCGGCGAGGTTCCGCTGGTTGTCCTGCCCGGACTTGAAATCGGTCTCGTACCAGCCGGAGCCCTTCAGCCGGAATACCGGCGCGGACATCAGCCGCTTGAAGCCTTTTTTCCCGCAGGACGGGCATTTCGCCAGCGGCTTGTCGCTGAGCTTCTGGAGCACCTCTGCGTAGTACTTGCAGGCGGGGCACTCGTATTCGTAGAACGGCATGGCTTCCCTCTCGCGCAATTATATCGGGGCAGCCCCCACGCACCAGCCCGCGATGCCTCGATCGCTGGCGCGCCGCCCGCTCTGATTCAGCGTCCCGACTTCGAGAAGGTCAGCTCGCCCTGCGTGACGCCCACGCGGATCTTGTCGCCGGGCAGGAAACTGCCGGCGAGGATGCGCTGGGCCAGCGGATTTTCGATCTGCTGCTGGATGGCGCGCTTCAGCGGCCGTGCGCCGTACACCGGATCGAAGCCCGCCTCGCCGAGCGCGTCGCGGGCAGCGTCGTCCAGCGTCAGCTCCATGTCCCGCTCGTGCAGCCGCCGGCGCAGGAGGCCGAGCTGGATGTCGACGATGGCGCGAATCTGCTCGGTGCCCAGCGGATGGAACACGACGATGTCGTCGATGCGGTTGATGAACTCGGGCTTGAAGTTCTGCTGCACGATTTCCATCACCGCGGTCTTCATGCGCTGGTAGTTGCCTTCGCCGGCGAGCTCGTGAATGACGCTGGAGCCGAGATTCGAAGTCATGATGATGACGCTGTTGCGAAAATCCACCGTCCGCCCCTGCCCGTCGGTGAGCCGCCCGTCGTCCATCACCTGCAGCAGGACATTGAACACATCCGGGTGCGCCTTTTCCACTTCGTCGAGCAGGATCACCGCATAGGGGCGGCGGCGCACGGCCTCGGTCAGGTACCCGCCTTCCTCGTATCCGACATAGCCGGGCGGCGCGCCGATCAGGCGCGCGACCGAATGCTTTTCCATGAATTCGGACATGTCGATGCGCACCATCGCCTCTTCGCTGTCGAAGAGAAACTCAGCCAGCGCCTTGCACAGCTCGGTCTTGCCGACTCCGGTGGGCCCGAGAAACAGGAAGGAGCCGTTCGGCCGGCGCGGGTCGGCGAGCCCGGCACGCGAGCGGCGGATCGCGTTGGAGACGATGCGCACGGCTTCTTCCTGGCCGACGACGCGCTTGGCCAGCGCTTCTTCCATGCGCAGCAGTTTTTCCTTTTCGCCCTCGAGCATCTTGGATACCGGGATGCCCGTCCACTTGGACACCACCTCGGCGATTTCCTCGTCGGTGACCTTGTTGCGCACCAGCTGCGTGTCCTTGCTCTCCGCAGCCTGCGCCGCGGCGAGGCGCTTCTCGAGCTCGGGGATGCGCCCGTACTGCAGCTCAGCAACCTTTTCCAGATCGCTCCGGCGGCGCGCCGACTCCATCTCGAGCCGGACCTTCTCCAGTTCCTCCCTGACGGCCGCCGCGCCCTGCAGCATGGCCTTCTCGGATTTCCAGATCTCCTCGAGGTCGGCATATTCCTTCTCGAGGCCCCGCAGCGTCTCGCGCAGGGTGGCCAGGCGCTTCTTCGAGGCCTCGTCCTCTTCTTTCTTGAGGGCCTCCTGCTCGATCTTGAGCTGGATGATGCGCCGCTCGAGCCGGTCGAGCGCCTCGGGCTTGGAGTCGATCTCCATGCGGATGCGGGCGCCGGCTTCATCGATCAGGTCTATCGCCTTGTCGGGCAGCTGCCGGTCGGCGATGTAGCGGTGCGAGAGCATCGCCGCGGCGACGATGGCCGGGTCCGTGATATCGACGCCGTGGTGCACTTCATAGCGTTCCTGCAGCCCGCGCAGGATCGCAATCGTGTCCTCAACGCTGGGCTCGTTCACCAGGACCTTCTGGAAGCGCCGCTCCAGCGCCGCGTCCTTCTCGAGGTACTTGCGGTATTCATCGAGCGTGGTCGCCCCGACGCAATGCAGCTCGCCGCGCGCCAGGGCCGGCTTGAGCATGTTGCCCGCGTCCAGTGAGCCCTCCGCCCTGCCGGCACCGACCACGGTGTGCAGCTCATCGATGAACAGGATCACGCGCCCCTCCTGTTTCGCCAGGTCGGAGAGCACGGCCTTGAGCCGCTCCTCGAATTCACCACGGAATTTTGCGCCGGCGATCAGCGCACCCATGTCGAGCGCCAGGATGCGCTTGTTCTTCAGTCCCTCGGGCACCTCGCCGTTGATGATGCGCTGGGCGAGACCCTCGACGATCGCGGTCTTGCCCACCCCGGGTTCACCGATCAGCACCGGGTTGTTCTTGGTCCGCCGCTGCAGCACCTGGATGGTGCGGCGGATCTCGTCGTCACGGCCGATCACCGGATCGAGCTTGCCGCTCGAGGCGCGCGCGGTCAGGTCGACCGTGTACTTTTCCAGCGCCTGGCGCTGCTCCTCGGCGCCGGCGTCCTTCACCTCTTCACCGCCGCGCAGTTCCTCGATGGCTTTCTCCACCGCCGCCTTGTGCAGGTGGCTGTCCTTGAAGATCTTCGCCAGCGTGGCGCGGTCCTCGAAGGCGGCGAGCACGAACAGTTCGCTGGCGATGAATTGATCGCCGCGCTGCTGCGCCAGCTTGTCGGTGACGTTGAGCAGCCGGTTCAGGTCATTGGAGACATGGACTTCCCCCGGCGCCCCCTCCACCTTCGGCAGCCGGTCGAGCGCCGCGCCCAGGAGCGATCGCAGCTTGTTGAGGTCCGCACCCGCCTTCATCAGCAGCGGGCCGACGCCACCGCCGGACGAATCGAGCAGCGCCTGCATGACATGGGCCGGTTCGATGAACTGGTGATCGCGTCCGACGCACAGCGACTGGGCGTCGGCCAGTGCGGCCTGGAAGCGGCTCGTCAGCTTGTCCATGCGCATAGGATTACGGTCCCGGCAGTTCCTGGAATAGGTCTGAAACTGGGGGCTGGCGGCCCAATTTCAAGGGCCTAGCCGAGCAGGGTCTCGGTGACGGCGATCACCGCGACACCCGCGCCGATCAGCAGCACCTGCATGGCACTGCCTGACAGGTCCACGCGCCGATGCAGGCCCGGGATCAGGTCCGCCACCGCGACGTACAGCAACGAGGCCGCGGCCACCGAGATCGCATAGGGCAGCACGTCGAGCGTGCCCCGGAGCGCCAGGTACCCGGCCAGGCCGCCGATGATCGAGGTCAGGCTGCTGGCGGCGTTGAACACCAGGGCGCGCACCGGGCGCATGCCGGCGTGCAGCAGGACCGCAAGATCACCCAGCTCCTGCGGGATCTCATGCGCGGTGATCGCGATG
>DASWFL010000292.1:0-4767 GCA_036394255.1 Steroidobacteraceae bacterium | reverse complement strand
GCGCGCGCGAGGTTGCCCCGATCGTAGCCACCGCCGCCGAGGGCCAGCATCCGCCCGTGTCCGAGGCGGTCGGCCAGCGTGCACAGGTCCTGGGCCGCCCGCACGTGTGAGGCGGGGGTGAGCTGCAGGTTGGCCAGAGGGTCACCGCCCAGGCTGTCCGCGCCACACTGTAGGATCAGAAACTGTGGTTCAAAACGGGCGACGTGCGCGAGCATCACGGGCCAGACCTGCTGGAATTGCGTATCGCCCGAACCGGCAGGCAGCGGCACATTGAGCTTGGTGCCCAGCGCCTCATCGCGCCCCCGTTCCTCCTCGCCGCCCGTGCCCGGATAGAGCGTTTCGCCGCTCTCGTGCAGATCGGCGATGATCACGCCCGGATCGGCTTCGAAGGCGTAATACACGCCGTCGCCGTGGTGGGCGTCGATATCGACGTAGGCGATGGTCTGCAGTTCGTGGCGCTGTCGCAGCGCCTCGATTACCACGCCGCAGTCATTGAAGACACAGAAGCCGGCCGCGCGGTCCCGTGAGGCGTGGTGGAGACCCGCGATCGGCACGAAGGCGCGGCGTCTTTGGCGCGCCATGATCCAGCGCATCGCCTCCAGGCTCGCGCCCACCACGCCGGCGGCGGCTTCATAGACACCGCGGAAGCTCGGGGTGTCGCCGCCATCGAGCGCACCCGTGCCCAGCTCGGAGCTGCGCTGCACGAACTCCACGTAGGTCCGCTCGTGAAACAGCAGCAGGTCCTCGAGCGAGGCCTGGGGACAATCGAGCAGCGTCACCCGCCCGCCCAATTCGCGGCGCTCAAATTCGCGCGCGAACGCGCCGTGCCGGTCGATCCCGAAGGGATGCCCGCTCGGAAATCCGTAGCGCGCCAGCCGCTCGCCCATGGCCACAGCGGTCTGTGCTTGCTGCTGCTTCAATGCCTCACCCGGATGGCTGCCCGCTGTGGGGCAGCAGCCTACCATAAGGCCGGGCGGGATCCGTGGCGCCACAGATGTTCACAGGCCCTGGCGGCTTCACCCATAATGCGCGCCCGTTCCCAGCACGTCTGAAATCAGGGCCCATGGCGCAATACATCTACACCATGAACCGCGTGTCCAAGCTCGTACCGCCGAAGCGTACGATCCTGCGCGATATCAGTCTCTCCTTTTTCCCCGGCGCCAAGATCGGCGTGCTCGGCCTGAATGGTTCGGGAAAATCGACACTGTTGCGCATCATGGCCGGAATCGACACCAACATCGACGGCGAAGCGCGCGCGCAATCGGGCATTCGCGTCGGATTCCTGACCCAGGAGCCCGGCCTCGATCCGGCCAAGGACGTGCGCGGCAATGTCATGGAAGGCGTGGGCGAGACCTTCCGCCTCGTGCAGCGCTTCAATGAGATCAGCGACAGCTTCGCCGAACCCATGGACGAGGCAAAGATGAACAAGCTCCTCGAGGAGCAGGCAAAACTCCAGGACGCAATCGACGCGGCCGGCGGCTGGGAACTGGAACGCAAGCTGGAAATCGCTGCCGATGCGCTGCGCCTGCCCCCCTGGGAGGCGCGGATCGAGCAGCTCTCGGGCGGCGAGAAACGCCGCGTCGCGCTCTGCCGGCTGCTGCTCTCGCAGCCCGACATGCTGCTGCTCGATGAGCCGACCAACCACCTGGACGCCGAGTCGGTCGCCTGGCTGGAGCGCTATCTGGAGGAATATCCCAGCACCGTCATCGCCGTGACTCACGACCGTTACTTTCTCGACAACGTCGCGCAGTGGATCCTCGAACTCGATCGCGGCCACGGCATTCCCTACGAAGGCAATTACTCCTCCTGGCTGGAGCAGAAGGAGCGGCGCCTGGGGTTGGAGGAGCGCGAGCAGGACGCGCTGCGCAAGACGCTGGCGCGCGAGCTCGAGTGGGTGCGCAGCAACCCGAAGGCGCGCCAGGCCAAGAGCAAGGCCCGCCTGGCGCGCTACGAGGAACTCGCCTCGAAGGAGTTCCAGGAACGCAATGAAACCAATGAGATCTACATCCCGCCCGGCCCGCGGCTGGGCGAGCTGGTGGTCGAAGTCAGTCATCTGCGCAAGGGCTATGGGGACAAACTGCTGATCGACGATCTGTCCTTTCGCCTCCCGCAGGGTGGCATCGTCGGCATCATCGGCCCCAATGGCGCGGGCAAGACCACGCTGTTTCGCATGCTGACCGGCGCCGAGAAACCCGACGGCGGGCAGATCCGCCTCGGCGATACGGTGAAGCTCGCCTATGTCGATCAGTCGCGCCAGACACTGGATGACAAGAAGTCCGTGTGGGCGGAGATCTCCGGCGGCCTCGACATGATCAGGGTCGATAACTATGAGACGCCCTCGCGCGCCTACGTGGGCCGCTTCAACTTCCGCGGCACGGCGCAGCAGCAGCTGATCGGCGAACTCTCGGGGGGCGAGCGCAATCGCGTGCATCTCGCCAAGGTGCTCAGGAGCGGCGGCAACGTGCTGCTGCTCGATGAACCGACCAACGACCTGGACGTGGAGACACTGCGCGCGCTCGAAGAGGCCCTGCTCAGCTTTCCGGGTTGCGCGGTGGTCATCTCGCACGATCGCTGGTTTCTCGACCGCATCGCCACGCATATCCTGGCCTTCGAGGGCGACTCGGAGGTGGTCTGGTTCGAGGGCAACTACCAGGACTACGTGGCGGACCTGCGCCGCCGCCGCGGCGATGAGGCCGCCCAACCGCACCGCGTGAAGTACAAGCGCCTCACCGCTTGAGAGCCGGCCTGAGTGAGATTATGTAACTAGCAGACTTATAAGGAAAAACCCGACCTACCGCCGGAACCCCATTCGGCTAAACTTAAGTCCGGGGAGAGCGTGGGTCCAGGGGAATCACACCGCGCGCCCCCGAAGGCGCCCATGTCGAGCTACATCGATGCCGCCGGCAGGCTGCACCACGACCAGGAAGCGAATCTGGCACTGACCTGTCCGCATTGCGAGGTGGTCTCGCACGTCACGCCCATCGCCGTCCCCACCTTCGATGAGCTGGTCAGCCACCGGCCGAGGAACGTCGGCGCTGTGTATCGTTGCGACTCCTGCAACCAGCCGATCTTCCTGCGCTTTCCGGTGAAGATGTACGGCAACAACCGCATCGAACTCGGCCCGCAGTTCACCGAAGTGGAGCGGCCCGCCGAGAAGTTCAGCTACACCTACCTGCCTGAAGATGTGGAGACGCTGTTCCGCGAGGCCCTCAGCTGTTATTCACAGGCCTGCTACAACGCTTTCGCCAGCATGTGCCGGCGCGCCATGCAGGCGGCCTTCGCCGATCTGGGCGAGGCCGGCAAGCTCCGCCTGTTCGACCAGCTCAACGACGTGCGCGTGATAGCCGAAATCGACGGCCCGACCTTCATCGACATCAAGCGCGTGATCTTTGGCAGTGACAATGATCCGCACCCCAGCCTGCCGATGTTCGACGACCAGCAATCCGGCGTGCTGCTCGAAGTGACCAAGGATCTGCTCTATCAGGTGTATGTCCGCAAGGGACGCCTGCAGCAGGCGGTGATGATGCGGCGCTTCTTCGCCGATGAGTCGCTGCGCAATATCAAGGCCGCCCAGCCCGCTCAGTCGCCGGAGCGCCCCTATCACCAGGGCAATGAGTAGGTCTTGACGTTGGTGAAGCTTTTCATCGCCTCCTGCACGCCTTCCTTGACCCCGATACCCGAATCCTTGATGCCGCCGAAAGGCGTCAATTCGAGCCGATAACCGGGAACCTCGCGCACGTTGACGGAGCCCGCGCCAGCATTGATTTCATCCGTGGCATAAGTCCGCCCGCTACGGCTTGGGCGATGTAATCCGGCTCGCAACCGTCTGCATATAAAAAAACCCGACGGGCACATGGGCCGCCAGCAGCGGCGTCCGCGTGGTACGACTTCGGGATGTCCCACTTGGGGAAGTACTAGCTGCGCCGTGCCTTCTAAACCATCATACTTGTTTACCGATGCCGTCAGGCTTGAGCGATCAAAACGTTAGGGGAAGTCATGAGCTACGTCTATCAGAGATCCTACCGCGGCCCCGTTCAAGCTGTTCTGCTTGATTGGGCTGGTACGACCATGGATTACGGTTGCATGGCCCCTGCCATAGTTTTCATGCAGGTTTTTAGCCGAAAAAACGTGAGCATTACAATGGAGCACGCCCGCGAACCCATGGGGGCTCATAAGAAAGTTCACATTCGGGCCATCTCAAGGATTCCGGCGGTAGCAAAGATGTGGCAGGAGGCGCACGGACGGCCCTGCAACGAAGATGATGTCGAAGCGATGTTCCAGGACTTCGTGCCTCTTCAGTTGGCCTGCCTGGCACAATATGCGGACCTGATTCCGGGCGCACTTGAAGCTGTGGCTGAGTTTCGCCGCCTGGGCCTCAAAATCGGTTCAACGACGGGTTATACGAAAGAGATGATGAATATCCTGCAGGCCGAAGCCACCCGCCGCGGTTACACCCCGGACTCGACTGTCTGTGCTACCGATGTTCCGGCCGCGCGGCCCTATCCGTGGATGTGCATTCAGAACGCCGTCAATCTACAGATTTTTCCGATGCAGGCCTTCGTGAAAATAGGCGACACCCTGCCGGATATTGATGAGGGCCTCAATGCGGGAATGTGGACTATCGGCCTTGCCAAGACAGGCAACGAGATCGGTCTTCAGGAAGCCGATCTCAAGAAGCTCTCAGCCGAAGACTACAAGGCAAAACTCGAGCGCGCCTATAAGAGGATGTATCAGAGCGGGGCCCATTACGTCGTCGACGGCCTCGCT
>DASWFL010000291.1:0-8974 GCA_036394255.1 Steroidobacteraceae bacterium | reverse complement strand
CGTCCGCCAGCTCGGCCTGAATCGCCGGGAGTTGCGCGGCGCGCCAGGGCCCGTGCAGCGTGAGCTCGAGCTGATCGGCGTGACGCCGCGAAGTGCAATACACCGCTTCGGATCCCCGCTGCCTGGTGTCAGGCAGCGGTCATGCTATCAGCACCGCCGCCGCCGCCATAGGTCACCGCGGGGGTCGGGACCTGCGCGTCAACCGCGGGGCTGGCCGTTCAGGTGGGCCTCGAGGAACCAGAGGTACTTGTCGGCGTCGCGCGAGATCTCGGTGAACAGGTCCGCGCTGTCGGCGTCGTCGAGCTTGGCCGCCGCGGCAATCGCCTGGCGAAGCTTGCGTCCAAAGTCGGCCAGGCGGTCGGCGAGCGCCGCGAGGTGCGCGGGGCCGGCGCTGAGGCTCTCGGGATAGGGCGCCAGTGAGCTGCCGCGCGCCGCCGCGCCTACGGTGCCGAGCGCCGTGCCACCCAGTGCCGTGATGCGCTCGGCGAGCGAGTCGACGTGCTCCTCGAGATTGTCGTGCAGCTGATCGAACAGCTCGTGCAGCGCGATGAAATTCGGTCCCTTGACGTTCCAGTGCGCCTGTTTCGAGGCGGCCTCGAGGTCGAGGGCATCGGCCAGTCGCTGGTTGAGGAGTTTTTCGAGCCGCGCGCGCGTCCGCGCGGGCAGGTCATTGCGGGTCGGGTGCATTGGGTCTCCTTGCGGACCAGCTGGAGCTGGTGTGGGCGCATTCTGCCGCCTCCGCGCAGCGCAGACCAATGGTCAGACTGTATGCGCGCGATAGATCAGATCTATTGAAAATCGACCCCGGATCTGGTGTCTGCTCAGGCGTCGGCGCGCCGCCGGAAGGCGATGGCGGCCCAGACGCACAGCGCCGCCCCCAGCAATCCGGTCCACAGTTCCGGGCTCGCGAGCAGCGCGCCCGGGTCGGGCTGCAAGGGCAGTCCATGGTAGGGGCCGATGGTATCGGACGCCGGGCCGGACTCGAGCGACAGCCACGTGTCGCTCGGCCCGAGGTGACTGAAGGCCAGCTGCATCAATTCCCTGAAGCTGCGCTGCGTGTCGTGCGCGAAATGCGCCGTATGAAACAGGATGCGCTCCAGGATCGTCACCAGCACGGGCGGCAGGAAGGCCCAGGCGTAGACGGCGCGGCGGGCCCAGGCCGAAATCAGCAGCAGATAACCCGCATAGGGCGCGTACCAGAGCACGGCGGCCAGCGTGATGTAGAGGCTGGAGCCCAGCGCCTGCAGCCAGCCGAGCGTGTGCCAGATGGGCGGGCCGCCCCATTGGGGCAGCGTCGCGGCCGCTCCGAAGCCCAGCGCGTGGCGCAGCGCGAGCGACAGGCCGAGCGCGAGCGAAGTGGCCCCCGCGGCGAGCCAGGCGCTGAGCGGAATCAGCAGCAGGCCCGTACACAGCTTGGACAGCACCACGGTGTGATCGGCGATCGGGAGGGATTTCCAGAACAGCACGCTGCGGTCGCGCCGCTCAGCGTAAAGGCAGTCCAGCAGGTAAATGACCGCCAGGATGCTGGCCGCGATGTAGAAGGGTGAGGCCAAGGCCAGCACGAACAGCTCGTAGGCGGCGCCGTGCGGCACAGTGGCACCGGGAGCTGCTCGATCACCGAAGCCGACATTGCCGAAACCGAGATGCACATACCCCGAGAAGATCTGCATCGTCAGAAAAATCACCGCGGCGATGACCGCCGGCGTGATCCACAGCATCCGGTGCTCCCAGAACTCGCGGCGCAACAGCATGGTGAAGGCTCTCATGACGCTGCTCCCTGCACCCGGGCGACGAACAGATCCGCCACGCTGGGCGTGCCCACTGCGCCCAGTGGCTCGAGTGCGGCCCGATCGTGGCCCTCGAACAGCAGCACGTAGCGGCCCATCAGTTCGCGCTCGTGCATGGGGCCGAGCGCGCGCGCCGCGGCGAGCTGAGCCGGTGCAACCTGCAGCTGCACGAAGCGCGTGGCGATGTCCTCGATCGTGCTGTCGAGCACGATGCGGCCCTGGTCGATGAACAGGACGTCGGTCAGGAGATTTTCCACTTCTTCCACCTGGTGCGTGGTGAGGAGAATGGTGCGGTCATGATCGAAATAATCGTTCAGCAGCGTGTCGTAGAACTGCCGGCGGTAGAGCAGGTCGAGACCGAGGGTCGGCTCGTCGAGCACCAGCAGGCGGGCGTCGATCGCCAGGATCAGCGCCAGGTGCAGCTGCGTCACCATGCCCTTGGACAATTCGCCGATGCGGCTGGTGGTGCGGATGGTGGTGCGCGCTAGGAATTCCTCGGCGCGCTTGCGCTTGAAGCGCGGATGCACGGTAGCCATGAATTCGACGGCGTGATCCACCCGCAGCCAGCGCGGCAGGACCGCGGTGTCGGCGATGAAGCAGACCTGCTGCATCAGCGCGTCGCGCTGCCGGCGCGGGTCGAGATCGAGCACACGCAGCTCGCCACTGCATTGGGTGAGGCCGAGTATGGACTTCAGCGCGGTAGTCTTGCCCGCCCCATTGCGGCCGATGAGCCCGACGATCCGGCCGGCATCGACCTTGAAGCTTGCGCCATCGAGCGCGCGCACCGGACCGTACTGCTTGGCGAGTTCCTGGGCGTTGATCACGGTGCTCATTGCGGATCCTTGGTTGACGTCCCGGCCGCAGGTACGCGCAGCAGTTCCTCGCTCGCCAGTCCCAGCCGGGCAATCGTCGCCCGCACGCGCGGCCATTCCTGCTCCAGGAAGCGGCGCCGCTCGTCGCTCAGGAGCGCCGCCGACGCACCTGCGCTCACGTACATGCCCAGTCCGCGCCGTTTCTCGACCAGCTGTTCGTCGACGAGTTGTTGATAGCCCTTCAGCACGGTGAGGGGATTGACGCGCAGCTCCGCTGCCACGTTGCGCACCGAGGGCAGCGGATCGCCCTCCTTGAGCACACCTTCCAGAATCATCGCGACCACCCGGTCGCGAAGTTGCCGGTAGATCGGCGAGCTGTTGTCCCACTGCTGGTTCATGGTCACTGGAGGTCTAACCCGGGGTCCCTTGGCGCGTCCCGCTACCTTATCCTGATCAGGCCGGCAGGCAGTGCTTGGCCGCCAGGGTGTGTGCCTGCAGCGTCTGGCTGTGCTGGGTCACGGCGGTGGCGGGTGCATTCCCGGCCGAGACCGCCACCATGCCGCCAAACAGTACGGTGGCAAAGGTTGCCAGCAGGGCTGATACGAGGAACTTGGTTGTGTTTTCAATGATCGCGTTCATGTCGGTCTCCTTGGGTGTCGGTGGGGTCGGCACTGTGCTTTCCCCGTTGCTATGGTGTTGTATTTAACTACAACACTACTTCTGTGTCAAGGGCTTTTTGAAAGCAGATTGCTCATAGGGAAAATCCTATTAGAATCAGCGCTCTTTTCAGCTCACCTGTCTTCTGGAGCCCCCGTGAAAACACCCCTGAATGTGACCATAACCGGCGCGGCCGGCCAGATTGGCTATGCACTCGCCTTCCGGGTGGCCTCCGGTCAGATGCTGGGCGCCGACCAGCCGATCAATCTGCAGCTGCTGGAAATCACGGCGGTGCTGCCGGCCCTGGCGGGCATCCTGATGGAGCTCAACGACTGCGCCTTTCCCACGCTCAACAGGGCCGTCGTGACGGACGACGCGAACGTCGCCTTTCGGGACTGTCACGCGGCGCTGCTCGTGGGTGCGCGCCCGCGCGGACCGGGCATGGAGCGCAAGGATCTGCTGCTCGCGAACGCGCAGATTTTTTCCGCGCAGGGCCGCGCGCTCAATGAAGTGGCCGACCGCAAGGTGCGCGTGCTGGTCGTGGGCAATCCCGCCAACACCAATGCACTGATCGCCCGCAGCAACGCGCCGCAGCTGCCCGGCAGCGCATTTACCGCGATGACGCGCCTCGATCACAACCGCGCGATCGCGCAGCTGGCGGACAAGACCGGAACACACGTCACGGATATCCGCCGCATGACGATCTGGGGCAATCATTCCTCCACGCAATATCCGGACCTCGGCCACTGTCTCGTGAAAGGCAGGAAAGCGAAGAGCCTGGTCGATCAGGCCTGGATCGAGCAGAGCTTCATTCCGACGGTGCAGCAGCGCGGCGCGGCGGTGATCAAGGCACGCGGATCTTCCTCCGCAGCCTCGGCGGCCTCGGCGGCGCTCGATCACATGCGCATCTGGTTCCAGGGCACGGCGGAGGGCGACTGGACCAGCATGAGCATTCCCGCCGACGGCAGCTACGGCATCGCCGCGGGCATCATCTATTCGTATCCCGTGACCTGCCACAACGGCCAGTATCAGATTGTGCCGGGTCTGGACGTCGACGAATTCAGCCGCGGCAGGATGACGGCGACGGAAGCGGAACTGCGCGAGGAGCGCGACGGGGTGCGGGACCTGCTCGGCTGAGCGCGGTGCCCTGGGCGGCTCGCGCCGCGCAGGCCCGCGGGCTAGTATTGAGCGCATGTGGGGCGCCTTCATCACAACCCTGTTCGTGCTGGTGGTGATCTACCTCGCCTACCGCCGCCTGCCGCTGCTGATGTACACCCTGGCCTTCACGGCGCTGTTGGGCCTGTACCTGTGGTGGGGCAAGCCGGGCGGTCTGTGGCAGGGCACGCTCTGGCTGCTGCTGGCGATGCTGTGGCTGCTCAATGTCCGGCCGCTGCGCAAGGCGCTCATCAGCCGCCCGTTCCTGCGGGAATACCTGCGCCTGCTCCCGGTAATGTCGAACACCGAGCGTGAAGCGCTCGAGGCCGGCACGGTCTGGTGGGACGGGGAGCTGTTCAGCGGCAATCCGGACTGGAGCAAGCTCAGCGCCAATCCGCCGGCGCGCCTGTCGGCGGAGGAACAGGCTTTCCTCGACGGTCCCTGCGAAGAGCTGTGCCGGATGCTCGATGACTTCGATATCACCCATCGGCGCGGCGATCTGCCGCCGGCGGTGTGGGAGTTTCTCAAGTCGCGCGGTTTCTTCGCGATGATCATCGGCAAGCAGTACGGCGGACTGCAGTTCTCGGCCTACGCGCATTCCTGCGTGCTGGTGAAGCTGGCGAGCCGCAGCGTCACCTGCGCCTCGACGGTCGCGGTGCCCAATTCGCTGGGACCGGCCGAACTGCTGAGTCATTACGGCACCGAGGAGCAGAAGGATCACTACCTGCCGCGGCTGGCGCGCGGCGTCGACATCCCCTGTTTCGCGCTCACCGGCCCGCGCGTCGGCTCCGATGCGGCCGCCATGCCGGATACCGGCATCGTCTGCCGCGGGATGTGGCAGGGCCGGGAGGTGCTGGGACTGCGCCTGACTTTTTCCAAGCGCTACATCACTCTGGCTCCGATCGCCACGGTGATCGGCCTGGCCTTCCGCATGTTCGATCCCGAGCGGCTGCTGGGCGGCGAGGCCGACCTCGGCATCACCTGCGCCTTGATCGAGCGCAACACGCCGGGCGTGGAGATCGGCACGCGCCACTTTCCCCTCAACATCCCCTTCCAGAACGGACCGCTGCGTGGCCGCGACGTGTTCGTGCCGCTCGATTGCATCATCGGTGGCCCGAAGATGGCCGGCCAGGGCTGGCGCATGCTGGTCGAGCAGCTCTCGGTGGGCCGCTGCATCTCGCTGCCCTCGAACGCCACGGGCGGATCGAAGGCCGCCGTCTTCGCCACCGGCGCCTACGCTCGCATCCGCCGCCAGTTCAACATGCCGGTGGGCAGGTTCGAGGGCGTCGAGCAGGTGATCGCGCGCATGGCCGGCCTCACCTACATCATGGACGCGGCGCGCAGCGTCACGGCGGCCGCGATCGATGCGGGCGCGCGCCCGGCGGTGCCGGCCGGAATCCTCAAGTATCACGTGACCGAAATGGGCCGCCGCGTCGCCAACGACGCCATGGACGTGCACGGCGGCAAGGGCATCATGCTCGGGCCGCGCAATTACCTCGGCCGCGGCTATCAATCGATACCGATCGCGATCACGGTGGAAGGCGCGAACATCCTGACGCGCAGCCTCATCATCTTCGGCCAGGGTGCGATCCGCTGCCATCCCTATGTGCTTCGGGAAATGCGCGCGGCGCGCGACCCGGACCGCGCGCGCGGCGTCGATGAGTTTGATCGTGCGCTGTTCGGCCACATCGGTTTCACGATCTCGAACGCGGCGCGCTCGCTGGTGATGGCGCTGACTTTTGCGCGCTTCGAGAACGTGCCCGATTCGGGGCCGGCGCGCCGCTATTACCAGCACATCGAGCGCTTCAGCGCCTCCTTTGCCTTCGCCACCGACGTGGCCATGCTGACCCTCGGCGGCTACCTGAAGAAGAAGGAGAACATCTCGGCGCGGCTCGGCGACGTGCTGTCCTCGATGTATCTGGCCTCGATGGTGCTCAAGCACTACGAGGACCAGGGCCGCCCTGCCGCCGACCTGCCCCTGGTCGAGTGGTGCTGCCGGGAACTGCTCTACCAGGCGCAGGAACAGCTGCACGGCCTGCTGCGCAATTTCCCGGTGCGCTCGATGGCCGGACTGATGCGGTTTTTCATTTTCCCGCGCGGGCGCACCTACTTTGCGCCCAGCGACCGGCTCGGGCGCCAGGTCGCGGCCCTGATGGAGGAAGCGGGCGAGCCGCGCGACCGGCTGGCCACGGGCATCTACCGCGAGCTGCACGGCGCCAATCCGCTCGGACAGCTGCAGCAGGCGCTGGAGCTGGCCCCGGCGGCCGAGCTCATCGAGAAGAAGCTCCGCGTCGAGGGCGTCAAGACCGGGCGCCTCAGCGCGCTCGAGCTGCCGGCGCAGATCGACGCCGGCCTCGCACTGGGCATCATCTCCGAGGAGGAGGCGGTGGCGCTGCGCGACTACGACCGTCTGGTGATGAAGCTGATCAACGTCGATGAATTTACCGCCGAGGAGCTGGGCACACACGGCGGAATTTCCTCCACGGCTTCCTGACGCCGGCCCGACCCATGTATGTCGCCTTCTTCGGCCTGGCCGACAAGCCCTTCGCCATCACCCCGGATCCGCGCTATCTGTACCTCGGCAGGCAGCACGCCGACGCGCTCGCGCACCTGGTGTATGGCATCAACGACGCCGGCGGCTTCATCCAGCTGACCGGGGAGGTCGGCACCGGCAAGACCACGACCATCCGTTCGCTGCTGGTGCGCGCACCGGCGCAGGCGGAGATCGCCCTGATCGTGAATCCGCGCCTCTCATCGCGCGATTTCCTGCAGACCATCTGCGAGGAACTCGGCGTCGGGCTGGCCGACGGCGCGAACGCCAGCGTCAAGGTGCTGATCGACCGGCTGAACGAGTACCTGCTGCAGGCGCACGCCGCGGGGCGCCGCGTGGTGCTGATCGTCGATGAGGCGCAGAACCTCGACGCCGAAGTGCTCGAGCAGGTACGGCTCCTGACGAATCTGGAGACCGAGTCGCAGAAACTCCTGCAGATCATCCTCATAGGGCAGCCGGAACTGCGCGCGCTCCTCAACCGCAGCGATCTGCGCCAGCTGGCGCAGCGCATCACCGCCCGCTACCACCTGTTGCCGCTCGCCGGCGAGGAGACGGCCGCGTATGTGCGCCACCGGCTCCGGGTCGCGAGTGCGACGCGCGAGATTTTCACCGCCGGCGCGCTGCGCGAGGTGCACCGTCTCAGCGGCGGGGTGCCGCGGCTGATCAACATCATCTGCGATCGCGCGCTCCTCGGCGCCTACACCCAGGACACGCACGAAGTCGGCGCCGCACTGGTGCGGCGCGCCGCCGGCGAGGTGTTCGGACGGCGCCTCGCCCCGGCCTGGCTGCTGCCGGTCCTGGGCTCATTGCTGCTGCTGACGGCGCTGGCCGCCAGCGCTGCGTTGTTGCGCTTCAGGCCCTGGAACCGCACGGCCGCGACGGCAGGGGTGCAGGTGGCCGCCACCGCTGCGGCCAGGCCTGCCGCGCCCGCACCGCCCAGTCTGGCAGCGCTCCTCGGCGGCGCGGGCGACGATGCCGGCGCCGATCGCGCCTTCGCCGGCCTGCTGCAGCTGTGGCATGGCAGCTATACCGCCGGGGCGGGCGAGGCTTGCAGCCAGGCTCGCGCCCAGGGACTGGAGTGCGTGAGCCTGCGCAGCTCCCTGGCGCAGTTGCGCGAACTGCGGCGCCCCGCCATCCTGATGCTCGAGGGCAATGGCGGCGCCGTGTACCAGGTGCTGCTCACCGGGATCGCCGCGCAGACCGCCCAGCTGCAGATCGGCGCGCGCAGCGTGAAGGTCGCCATTGCCGATCTGTCGCGCTACTGGTTCGGGGATTGCCTGCTGCTGTGGCGGCCGGCGCGCTCACCGGCGCTGCAATTGCGCCCCGGCATGCATGGACCGGCGGTGCGCGAGCTGCGCGCGCAGCTGCTGCAGGCCGGTGGCGCGGCGGAGGCGAGCCCGGGCGATGGCGACAGTGCCCGGGGGGAGGACAGCGCCAGCTTCGACGCTGGCCTGTCCACGCTGGTCGAGGAATTCCAGCGCCAGCATCACCTCGCCGTCGACGGAATCGCCGGCGTGGAAACTCAACGGCTGCTCGATGCAGTGCTCGCTGCACCGGGCAGCCCCTTGCTGCAGCTGCGGGCGGACTGATGTCATTCATACTCGACGCGCTGAAGAAATCGGAATCCGAACGCCAGCGGCAGGCCGGACCGGCGCTGTTCGAGGCGCGCGTCGCGCGGCCCTCGCGCCGGCCGCCGGTCTGGGCCATCGCTATCGGCCTGCTCCTGCTGATCAACTTCGGCATCGTGGCCTGGTTGCTGGCGCATTCGGGCCCCGCCGCGCCCGCCGCCGGTGCAACGCCAGCCGCGGTGCCGGCGCCGTCGATCAAGGCCCCGGCGACGGGCTTCGTGCCGGCGGCCGAGTCCACCGCGGGCGCGCCCGCAGGTGCGGCGCCCGGCTCATCGGCCCGCTCATCGCGCGCGATTCCGCCCACGGCCGCGCCAGTGGCCGCGCCGGCGGCTTCGCCCGCGGCACCGGCCGGATCCGCGGCGGCTGGGGCTGCCGGCACGGACA
>DASWFL010000290.1:0-1755 GCA_036394255.1 Steroidobacteraceae bacterium | reverse complement strand
GACTTGCGAAACGAGATGCCGGCGACAACTGATTCGGGCACGTACATCGAATACGTGATCGTCCGGCCGGGCTCGCACAGCATCGTGCCGCCGCCGCTCATGCGTCGCGTCACGACAAAGCCGAGCTGGCGCGCGGCGACGCCGTCGACCTCGTTGAGCACCGATTGATGCGAGCCGATCACCAGGGCGGGCTCGATCCACTCCCAGATCCGTATCGTCGGCCGGCGCGCGCCCGCGATCACCTGCTCCAGGAGCACCTCATCCAGAGCCATGTGCATGTGAGCTGGATGAGGCGATGAGGGGATCAAGTCCCACTCGATCTTCTCTAGCACTTTGGCAGAGTATTCCCGATACCGATGCACAGACGAACGCTGTGGACGCTCTACGCCGGCAACCTGCTGACTCAGATCGGCCTGTGGTTCTTCCTCCCTCTGCTGCCGATCTTCATCAGCCGGCGCGGCGGCTCGCCTGCCCTCATCGGCGTCGTGTTCGCGGCGGGCATCCTGGCCAGCGCGTTGATCCGCTACCCGGCAGGCTGGGCCGCGGACCGGTGGGGCACCAGCCCCGTCCTCCTTGGCGCCATGTCGGCGTACTCGGTGCTTTTCCTCGCCTACCTTCTACCGCTGCCGCTGCCGGCCTTTGTGGCTGTTCGCGCTCTACAGGGCGCCGCAGCGGGCGCTTACTGGCCTGCCGCGAACGGACTGATCGGGCACCTGACACCACCAGGCGATCGCGGCCGGGCGTTCGGCCTCATGCAGTCGACCTCGATGGCCGGCATGGTGATCGGCCCGGGGATCGGAGGCTTCATCGCTCTCTTCAATCTGAGCGCGGTGTTCGTCGTGTCCGCGTGTGTCTGCGCGGTCGCCACGGTGGCGCTGTCGCGGCTGCCGAATGTCCGGGCGGAAGCGACGCTCGGCGCGCCGGTTGGGGCGCTTCGCATCATTAAGCAACTCATGCCCTTTATCTTCCTGGGCGCCGGGACGCACTACATGATCGGCACCTACGACACGATCTGGCCCCTCTACATGACCTTTCGGGGGGCGAATACGCTGGCGGTCGGCGTCTCGTTCGTCACGTTTGCGATTCCAGCAGTACTTCTGAGCGCGCGCGCCGGCGCTCTTGGCGACCGCATCGGCGCGCGCCGCCTCGTTGTGGTCACTTTGATCGGGACCGCGTTCTTCGCGGCTCTGTATCCATTCATCGCGTCGGTGCCGTGGCTCATCGCGCTGGGTTTGATCGAGGGCATATTCACGGTCTCAGGCGGCCCCAGCCTTATGGCCGAGGTCAGCCGCAATGCGCCGGCAGGCCAGCAGGGGCGCACGCAGGGCGTTTTCCAGACCGCGCAGACGTTGATCCAGATCGCCGGCGCCCTCGGCGGCGGCGCGCTGTTCGCGCTCAGCCCGACCTACGCGTTCCTGGCCATCACCGTGCTGTGCCTGCTGGGCGCGAGCACGGCGTTGAGGCCGGCTGCCGTTCGAGCCCAGCCGGCGACCGAGGTGCGGTGAACATGGCGGCTGCAAACCCGATCCAAGACGCTTGGCGCCCAACCCTCTCCCTTTAAGGGGAGAGGGAATCAATCAGTAGCGAATGTCGTCGAGGCTGCGCCACCCGTAGGAGACCTCCTCGAGCGTGGTCGTTCCGATCGTGATCGGCTGCGCGCGCACGTAGGTGCCGCCGAGATGCTCATAGAACCCGCGCGCTCGAACGTTGTCGCGCAGCACCCACACGATCATGTTCGGAAAATTCATCTCGCGC
>DASWFL010000289.1:0-5579 GCA_036394255.1 Steroidobacteraceae bacterium | reverse complement strand
CCCCCGCCACGATCTCGTCCTTGAAGCGCCCGGCGAGCTGCGCCGCCTCGGCCTTCTGCTGCGAGGCAGCCGCGAACTCATCCTGCTCGCGCCGTGAAATGCCAAACTGGCTGGCGACGTTTTCGGCCGTGATGCCCATATGGATGTTGTTGTAGGCATCCCACAGGCCATCGACGATCATTGTGTCCACCAGCTTGGCGTCGCCCATGCGAAATCCGTCGCGCGAGCCTGGCAACACGTGCGGCGAGGCGCTCATGTTCTCCTGGCCGCCGGCGATCACGATCTGGGCATCCCCGCACTTGATCGCCTGCGCCGCCAGATGCGTCGCCTTGAGGCCGCTGCCGCAGACTTTTCCGACCGTCATGGCCGGGACGGAATCGGGCAAGCCGGCGCGGATGGAGGCCTGGCGGGCCGGATTCTGGCCGCAACCGGCGGTAAGGACCTGTCCCATGATCACTTCTGAAATCTGGCCGGCTGCCACACCGCTGCGCGCCAGCAAGGCCTTGATGACCTGGGCACCCAGATCCGAGGCGGCCACCTTGGCGATACCGCCGCCGAACTTGCCCACGGCCGTGCGCAGTGCCGCGACGATCACCACTTCTTCCATGCGAACTCTCCGCCCTACTTCAGCGGCAATATTACTGTGTTACGGTCCAGCGCGCTGAGCTCCGCCGCGCCTGTGAGGATCATGGCGATCCTGAGTTCGTTTTCCAGCAGCTCGAGCAGCTGGTTCACGCCCGCCTGCCCGCGCGCCGCCAGCGCGTAGACCCAGCAGCGGCCGAGCAGCACCGCTTTCGCGCCCAGCGCGAGGAGCCGCACGACGTCGGTGCCGGAGCGGACGCCCGAGTCCGCGAGCACCGTCAGGCGATCGCCGACCGCGTCGGCAATTGCGGGCAGCGCCCGCACGGTGGAGGTCGCGCCATCGAGCTGCCGCCCCCCGTGGTTTGACACCACGATGCCCTCGACCCCCGCGGCCGCGGCGGCCCGGGCGTCATCGACGTCCAGGATGCCCTTGACGATGAGCGGTCCATCCCAGTGATCGCGAATCCACGCGACGTCCCGCCATTGCAGCCCCGGATCTAGGTTTTCCGCCAGCCAGGCGACGTAATCATTGAGTCCGGCCCCGGGGCGCAGTGCGGAGGCGATGTTCCCGAGGTTCAGCGGCCGGCCACGCAATCCCACATCCCAGGCCCACGCGGGATGGCCGATCGCCTGGAGGTAGCGGCGCATCGAGGATCGTGGCCCCGACATGCCGGAGTGGCCGTCGCGATAGCGTATGCCCGGCAACGGCAGATCGACGGTAAAGACCAAGGCGGTGCAGCCTGCCGCCTTCACCCGGCCCAGCAATTCGCGCATGAATCCGCGGTCGCGAATCATGTACAGCTGGAACCAGATGGGCGCCGCCGCTGCCGCCACCTCCTCCACCCCGCAGATCGAAACCGTGGACAGGCAGAAAGGGACTCCTCTGGCTTTGGCCGCGCGCGCCGCCTGCACTTCGCCGCGGCGCGCGAACATGCCCGTGAGGCCCACGGGTCCCAGTACCAGGGGCAGCGGCTGGGTACGCCCGAAAAGCGTCGTTTCAAGACGCGGGCTCGAAACGCCGCTGAGGATTTTCTGGCGCAGCCCGATCTCTGCCAGATCGCCCGTATTGCGGCACAGGGTCCGTTCCTCGCCCGCTCCACCATCGATGTAATCGAACAGAAAGCGCGGCAGCCGGCGGCGCGCCGCCGCCCTGAAGTCCCCGGGTGCCGAGATGATCACCGCCATTGCACTCGCAACGGGGCCGGCATTCAGGCCTCGACGATCCGATTGCGCAGTTCGCCGATGCGATCGATGCTCGAGACCACCAGGTCGCCCGCTTTGAGCGCGCGCGCCGGATTCATCGCGTAGCCGACCCCCGCCGGCGTGCCGGTGGCGATGATGTCACCGGGCTCCAGCGTCAGCCCCGCGGACAGTGAGGCAATGATGGCGGGTATGTCGAAGATCATCTGCGCCACGCGGGCGCGCTGGCGCTGCTCGCCGTTGACGGTGAGGGACAGCTCCAGCGTGCCCGGATCGCCGATCTCGGCCCGATCGACGATGCAGGGACCCAGCGGACAGCTGGTGTCGAGCGACTTGCCCTTGAACCACTGCTCATGCCGGCGCTGCAGGTCGCGCGCCGTAAAGTCATTGGCGACGGTGTAGCCGAAGACATGATCGTAGGCCTGTTCCGCGGCAATGTCGCGACCCCCGGCTCCTATGATCACGGCCAGTTCCACCTCGTAGTCGAACAAGCGCGTCAAGCGGGAATCGAGCCGCACGTCACCGTGGGGTGCATTCACGGCCCGGGTCGCCTTGGTGAAGAACTGGGGCACACTCGGCAGTTTCGTTTCCTGGCCCCCCTTGGTGTAGCCCTCGCGCACATGGTCGGCATAATTTCTCCCCACGCAAAAAACATTGCGCACGGGGTGGGGTATGGGCGCGAGCAGCTCCACCTGGCCGGCGTCGATCCAGGCCTCGGGAAAGTCCTCGCCCCGCTCCTGCAGCCGGTTCAGCGCTGCGAGCGCTGCCGCGCCACCGCGTATGATTGCCAGCATGCTGCCCAGATCGGCCGCCTCGTTGGCGCGCCGCCCGGCCGCGGCCAGATCCAGCACACGGCCCGCGCGCCACAGGCCCGTCAGCATCCGGCCCTCGTGTACGCCGCTCACCAGTTTCATCGCCCTACCCTCCGTGCAGCCCTGGCGGAGGATTATCGCTCATGGCCGCGCCGGGCTCGCCTCGGAGCTTGGCTTCGCGCCGGCGCGCGTGCAGCACCCACTCGGTGTAGCCGTTGGCCTGCTTGCGGCCCTTGAACACCAGCTCGCAGGCGGCCTGAAAGGCCAGGCTGCGGCCGAACTCGGGGGCCATCGGCCGATAGCCCGGCTCCCCGGCATTCTGCTGGTCCACCACGCGCGCCATCCGCTGCAGGGCGGCGAGCCCCTGTTCGCGCGTGCACACCCCATGGTGCAGCCAGTTCGCCGTGTGCTGGCTCGAGATGCGCAGTGTGGCGCGATCTTCCATGAGAGCGACATGCTGCGTATCGGGTACCTTGGAACAACCGACACCCAGGTCCACCCAGCGGACCACGTAGCCGAGGATCCCCTGGGCGTTGTTGTTGAGTTCGCGCTCGATCTCCTCGGCGCTCCACTTGGCCTCGGGCGCGAGCGGTGGGGTCAGCAGCTCCGCCAGCGCGGCGCGTGGCCGGTGGCGCAGCTCCTGCTGCACGGCCGTGACGTCCACCGCGTGGTAATGCAGCGCATGGAGCGTCGCGGCCGTGGGCGAGGGTACCCAGGCCGTGCTGGCACCCGCGCGCGGATGCGCGATTTTGGTCGCCACCATCTGCGCCATCAGATCGGGCATGGCCCACATGCCCTTGCCGATCTGCGCCCGGCCGGCAAAGCCGCAAGCCAGCCCGACATCGACATTCTGGCGCTCGTAGGCATCGAGCCAGCCGGCGCTCTTGATCTCGCCCTTGCGCAGCATCGGCCCCGCCGCCATCGAGGTGTGAATCTCATCGCCCGTCCGGTCGAGAAACCCGGTATTGATGAACACGACGCGATCGCGCGCCGCGCGGATGCACTCCGCGAGATTGACGGTCGTGCGACGCTCCTCGTCCATGATGCCCATCTTGAGGGTGTTGCGGGGCAGGCCCAGCAGTTCCTCCACACGCGTGAACAGGAGCGCGGCGAGCGCGACTTCCTTCGGTCCGTGCAGTTTCGGCTTGACGATGTAGACCGAGCCGCTGCGGCTGTTGCGCAGCGTGCCGCTGCCGCGCAGGTCGTGCAGCGCGATGAGCGCACAGACCGCGGCATCGATCATGGTCTCGGGGACCTCTGCACCATCGACGCGCACCATGTCGCTCATCATGTGGTGTCCGACGGTGCGCACCAGCATGAGGCTCCGTCCCGGCAAGACGAACTCGCCGCCACCGGGAGCCGTGTACTGGCGATCCGGATTCAGGCGGCGGGTGTATTGACGAGTGCCTTTCGGAAATCGTGCCTCGAGCGTCCCGAGCATCAGGCCCAGCCAGTTGCGGTAGGCCGCGACCTTGTCGGTAGCGTCGACGGCCGCGACCGAGTCCTCGAGGTCCTGGATCGTGGTGAGCGCCGATTCAAGCAGCAGGTCGCTGATCCCCGCCGCATCGCCGCGCCCGATGGGGTGCTCGCGATCGACTTGGAGCTCGACGTGCAGCCCGTTATGGCGCAGCAGGATCGCCGTCGGCGCCGTTGGGAGCCCCTGGTGGCCCGCGAACGCCGCGGGGTCCGCCAGGCCCTGCTGCCCACCCGCGCTCTCCACGACCAGCCTGCCGCTCTCGACACGATAGGCTGTGGCATCCCGATGCGAGGCGGATGCAAGTGGAAAGTGCTGGTCCAGAAATTCGCGTCCGAAAGCGATGACCTGCGCGCCGCGTCGGGGGTTATAAGTGTCGCCACGTGCCGCGCCGTCGACCTCCGGCACCACGTCAGTCCCGTACAGCGCATCGTAGAGGCTCCCCCAGCGTGCGTTCGCGGCATTGAGGGCGTAGCGGGCGTTGCTCACCGGCACGACGAGCTGTGGAGCGGCGACGGCCGCAATCTCGGGATCGACATCAGAGGTTGCGATGCTGAAGGGCGGGCCTTCGGGCACCAGGTAGCCGATGTCCCGGAGCATCGCCTCGTAGGGTGCCCCGAATCCACCCGCCCCAGGCCGCCGCTCGTGCCAGGCGTCGATGCGCTGCTGGAGTGCCGCGCGCTTTTCCAGCAACGCGCCGTTCACGGGCGCAAGCTCCCGCAGGATCGCGACGAGACCCTGCCAGAAGGCCTCCGGCGCAATCCCGGTCCCGGGGATGACCTCGGCGTCGATGAAGCTCCGGAGTGCAGGCGCAATTTCAGCGCCGGGACCCGCCCTCCCATCGTCCGGGGCCGCAGCACACAGATCGGCGTATTCCGGATGGCCGCGGACAAACCAGGCTATGAACGGGCAACGCGGCACGATGCGTTCCCCGCGGCTGCGCACCAGGTCCAGGCTCTGCCGGACCAGCCTGGTCCCCACGCCGCGGCCACCCAGTGCCGCGGGCACCTCGGCGTGATCGAGCCACAGCGTCTGGCCGACGCGGCGGTAGCGGATGAATGCCGGTCCGCCTGAGATCTCCAGTTCGAAACGGGAGCGGGCCGCGTTGTCACGCAGCGCTTCAGTCATGAAGGCGACAGGGGCCGCGCGGCTCGTGGCTGGCGTACATCTGTCGATGGTACTGCCACCCGGCAAAGCCAGCCAGGTGACAACAAGGTAACCGCCCTGTTACCGCTATGAATGCCCCTCCTGCGAGATCATTTCCATAGGTTTGATCCAGGTAGTGTCCCGCGGGAGTGATCCCAAATGCCATCGCGTATCAGAGCGCTGATCGCCACCACCGTGGGCCTGCTCAGCTGGGCGGCCCTGGCCGGCCCGGCCGGCGCCGCGCACCTGACCCTGTTGAATGTGTCCTATGACCCGACGCGCGAATTCTATGAGCAGTACAACGCTGCATTTGCCACGTACTGGAAGCAGAAGACCGGCGATACGCTGACCGTGCGCCAGTCCCA
>DASWFL010000288.1:0-3642 GCA_036394255.1 Steroidobacteraceae bacterium | reverse complement strand
ACCGGGATGCCCTCCACGCTCGCCATGGCGGCAACCTTCAGTCGCGCCGAGGCCACAGCCAACGGCGCGCTCATCGGCCGTGATGCTCGTGCGCTCGGCATCGACGTCATCCTGCAGCCGTTCATCAACATGTACCGCGATCCCACCTGGGAACGCGCCTACAACACGCTCGGTGAGGACCCGGTACTGACGGGGACACTCGCCGCGCAGTTCGTGGTCGCGGCGCAGTCCGCGGGCGTCATGGCGCAGGCCAAGCACTTCGTCGCCTACGACGGCGCCGACGACGCGCTCGTCGACGGCCAGACGCTGCGCGAAGTGTACCTGGCGCCCTTCAAGGCCGTCGTCGATGCCGGCGTAGCCTCCATCATGTGTGCCTACAGCAAGATCAACGGCACCTATTCCTGCGGTCACGACGAGGCGATCAATCAGATCCTGCGCGGCGAGGACGGGTTCCGGGGATTCGTGACTTCCGACTGGGGCGCGGCGCACGGGGCTGAATTCATCCGCCGCGGGATGGACATGGAACAGCCGGGCACCGGGCCGTCGGCATTTTTTGCGCTCGGCAAGGAGCCCGACGAGCCCCCCATGACGAACGAGGAGATCACCGATCTCGTCAACACCATGAGCGCCGGGGCGCCGGAGGAGCAGAAGTTTCCGCTGCCCGCGTTCACCGCCAGCGACACGCCGCCGCTCGCCGGTGTGTCCAGGAATCTCGGCGAGGCTTTCGAGCGCGGCACGGTCAGCGATGCGGACATCGATCGCGCGGCCGCGCATGTGCTCGCGCAGATGGAACGCTTCGGGTGGCTCGATCATCCGCCGCGGCACTCCATCCAGCCGCAGGACATTGCGGCGAACGCCCGGATCATCCAGCGCACCGCCGAGCGTGCCGCGGTGCTGCTCAAGAACGACGGCGTGCTGCCGCTGCGGCCATCCGATCGGAAGTCGCTGGCGCTCATCGGGCCCGGCGCACTCCAGACTTTCGCCATCGTCAACGGCATTGAGCAATCCTACGGGCGCGCCGAACGCGAAATAGGCGTATGGCCGGCGCTCAAGTCCATGAGCGGCAGCGCCGGACTCAGGCTCGCCGTGGCCGACGACATGACGGGCGTGCCGATCCCCGCTGACGCGATCAGCCAACTGACGCGCAGCGATGCCGCGTCGGCATCGACCGTCCCCGATACCGGCATCGACTACACGCGCCGCGCCGGTCACGCCCTGCCGGCCGGATCGAATGCCCGCTGGAGCGGCACGCTGACGGCGCCTGTTGCGGGCGACTATGACCTGAATCTGCAGCTGCTCGGCGCGACCGGCAAGCTGGCGATCGACGGCCGCACGGTCGGACAGATGGCCTGGTGGGGCGGGCATGGCGAGATTGTGTTTCCCAACCGTGACAACGTCCTGCCGACCACGGACGGCCTCGATAACGTGCGCCGCCTGGTGAAATTGAGCGCCGGAGAGCATGCCTTCGCAGTCGAGGTCAAGGCCGACGCCAGTGGCGATGTAGTGCAGGTCCGCCTCGCCTGGGTTACTCCCGCGATGAAGGAACAGGACTTTGCCGATGCGGTTGCGGCGGCGCGCTCATCAAAGGTCGCGGTCGTGTTTGCGTGGAACCGCAACCGGCCCAACTTCGGCCTGCCCGGAGACCAGGATCGGCTGATCGCGGCTATCGCGGCGGCTAATCCGAACACCGTCGTCGTGCTGAATACCGGCCAGGCCGTGGCCATGCCCTGGCTCAAGGACGTGCGGGCGGTGCTGGAGATGTGGTACACGGGCGATGAAGGCGGCTGGGCGGCCGCGAATCTGCTGACGGGCAAGACCAGCCCCGCTGGACGCCTGCCCATCACCTGGCCGCGGCGTCTTGAAGACGGACTGGCAAACGATCCAGCCCATCCCGAGCGCTCATCCGCCGGCGTTGGGAGCCGAACGCAGTACGGCGAAGGTGTGAACCTCGGCTATCGCTGGTTCGACCGCGAAGGTATCGAACCGCTATTCCCGTTCGGCTTCGGGCTGTCCTATACCCGTTTCGAGTATTCGCAGCTATCGGTGCGCCACGGCGCGGATGGCGGCCTGGACGTCGCCTGCACGGTTCGCAACCGCGGCAAGCGCACGGCCGATGAGGTCGTGCAGGCTTACCTGGGCGCGCCGGAAAATCCACCGGCCGGCGCTGCCTTTGCGGTGCATGCGCTGGCCGATTTTGCGCGCATCACGGTGCGCGCGGGTGCAACGCAGCGCGTGCACCTGCACATCGTGCCGGAGCGGATGCGCTACTGGTCGAATGCGGACTCGCACTGGCACCCTGCGCCAGGCGCGCGCACCGTGTATGTGGGTGCCTCCTCGCGCGACCTGCGGCTCTCCCGGCGCATTTCAGGCCCGCGCCCCGGCTGAGCACCGTGAAGGGCTGGTCTCGCCGCGCCGGGGTTCTGTTCCTGCTCTCGGCTGCAGCTGTGGCGCGCGCGGAATCCTCCGCACCGCCGGGCGTGAATATTGTGCCCTGGCCGGTGGCGCTGAAGCCGCTGCCGGGCAGCTTCCTCCTCAATGATCAGACGCGACTCCTGGCTGGCGATCGCGAGTCGCGCCGCATCGCCGCCCTCTTCGATGATCAGCTGTTCGCGCGGTATGGGCTGCGGCTGCGCCTCGGTGGCGTGCCGACACCAAGGGGCACCTTTATCGAATTCAGTTCGGCCGGCGGCCACTCATTGCCCGCGGAAGGCTATCGCTTGACCATCGGCCCCGACCGCGTCCGGGTCAGCGGCCGCGGCGCAGGATTGTTCTACGGCATGCAGAGCCTGACGCAACTCATGCCGGTGCAACGCCAGCCGGCGATTGAGCTGCCCGGCCTCGCCATCACAGATTACCCACGCTTCGGGTATCGCGGATTGCTGCTCGATGTCGGGCGACATTTTTTCACGGTGAGCTACCTGAAGAAGCTGCTCGATCTCGCGGCTCAATACAAGATCAACCGCTTTCACTGGCACCTCACCGACAACGAAGGCTGGCGCATCCAGATCAAAAAGTACCCGCGCCTGACCGAATTGCAATCGGGGAGCGCGGATCGCAATGGGGCCGAGGCGCAGTACTACACCCAGGCGCAGATCAGGGACATCGTGGCCTACGCGCAGGCGCGCTTCATCACGGTGATTCCCGAGATCGAGATGCCGGGCCACTCGGGCGCCGCGGTGGCGGCCTACCCGTACCTCGCCTGCGCGCGCGGGGACGCAAATGTCCTGTGCCCCAGGGAGCAGACCTTCTCGTTCCTGCGCGACGTACTGCGCGAAGTCGCCGCGCTGTTCCCCGGCCCCTACATCCACATCGGCGGGGATGAGGTGGACAAGGGCGGCTGGAGGAACAGCCCCGAAGCGCAGGCCATCATGAAGCGCCATGGCCTGAAGGACGAGGATCAGCTGCAGAGCTACTTCGTGAAGCGCGTCGGCAGCTATCTGAAAAGCATCGGAAAACAGATGATCGGCTGGGATGAGACCCTGGAAGGAGGCCTGGCCGCAGGAGCCGTCGTGATGTCCTGGCGCGGAGAAGCCGGGGGCATCGAGGCGGCGCGGCAGGACCACCGGGTGATCATGACGCCCACCGATTATTGCTACTTCGACTATGGCCAGGGCGATCCCAAGCGCGAACCTCAGAATATCG
>DASWFL010000287.1:0-4195 GCA_036394255.1 Steroidobacteraceae bacterium | reverse complement strand
CTACCGATTGGCGGATTGGGAGGCGGACGCGCTGGACACGCCGTTTCCCGAGTTGTCGCCAAACCCCGATGCCGTACCCGCTGCGGCGACTTCCTCATCCCTTGACTCACTTGGAGAACTGCCATGACGCAGATGTCCATTCCTGCTTTCCGTTTTTCTGCAAATCCGGCTTTGCGTCTTGCGCGGCTGCGCTGCCTGGCCCGTCCTGCGGGGCAAGGGCTGCTGCTGGCCGCGTTGCTGTTGTTCCTGGCCGGAGCCGCGCAGGCCGCCGGTTCCTCGATGCCGTGGGAAGGCCCGCTGCAATCCATCCTCGAATCCATCCAGGGGCCGGTGGCGCGCATCGTCGCGGTCATCATCATCATCGCCACGGGCCTCGCGCTCGCGTTCGGCGACACGTCCGGCGGGTTCCGCAAGCTGATCCAGATCGTATTCGGTCTGTCCATCGCGTTCGCCGCTTCGAGCTTCTTCCTGTCGTTCTTCAGCTTCTCCGGCGGGGCGGTCGTATGAGTGCCCCTGACACCTTCGCGGACGGCTTCGAGGTGCCGCTGCATCGCTCGCTGACCGAGCCGATTCTGCTGGGCGGTGCGCCGCGCACCGTAGCGATCGCTAACGGCACGCTGGCCGCCGCTGTCGGCCTGGGCCTGCAACTGTGGATTCCGGGCGTCGTGCTCTGGATCGTCGGCCATTCGCTGGCGGTGTGGGGTGCGCGCGTCGATCCGCAGTTCATGCAGGTCTTCGCCCGGCACATCAAGCACCGCCCGCTGCTGGACGTGTGAGGGGAGGACGCCGCGATGCTGAACCTCGCCGAATACCGCCAGCGCCCGGCCTTGCTTGCCGACTGGCTGCCCTGGGCCGGGCTGGTCGCACCGGGCGTCGTCTTGAACAAGGACGGCAGTTTCCAGCGCACGGCCCGGTTTCGCGGGCCTGACCTCGACAGCGCGACGCAAGGCGAGCTGATCGCCACGTCGGCGCGGTTGAACAACGCGCTGCGCCGCATGGGATCGGGCTGGGCGCTGTTCATCGAAGCCGAGCGCCGGCCTGCGGCCGACTATCCGCACTCGGAGTTTCCCGAGCCGCTTTCGTGGGTGGTGGAGGAAGAACGCCGGGCCGCCTTCGAGGAATCGGGCCATCACTTCGAGAGCGGCTATCACCTGACGTTGCTTTACCTGCCGCCGGAAGAATCCCGCGCCCGTGCAGCCAAGATGCTCTACGAGAACACACCGACGAATGGCGTGGACTGGCGCGAGCGGCTGCAAGCCTTCGTCGCGGAAACGGATCGCGTCTTTGACCTGCTCGACGGCGTGATGCCGGAAATCGTCTGGCTGGATGACAGCCAGACGCTGACCTACCTGCACACGACCATCTCGACGCGGCGCTACCGCGTCGGTGTGCCCGAAGTGCCGTTCCACATCGACGCCCTGCTGACCGACTCGCCGCTGGTCGGTGGCCTGGCGCCCATGCTGGGCGACCAGCACCTGCGCGTGGTGTCGGTGCGCGGTTTTCCGACCTCGACCTGGCCGGGGATTCTGGACGACCTCAACCGCTTGGGCTTTGCATATCGTTGGAGTACGCGCTTTCTCTGTCTCGACAAATCCGAGGCGGAAAAGGAACTCACCCGCCTGCGCCGCCAGTGGTTTGCAAAAAGGAAGAACGTCATCGCGCTGCTGCGCGAAACGATCTTCCAGCAGGAAAGCCCGTTGGTCGATACTGACGCCAGCAACAAGGCGACCGACGCCGATGCCGCCTTACAGGAGCTGGGCAGCGATCAGGTCGCCTTCGGCTATCTCACCGCCACGGTGACGGTGCTCGATGCCGACCCGGCCGTAGCCGACGAGAAGCTGCGCATGGTGGAGCGGGTCATCCAGGGGCGCGGCTTCGTCACCATCCCGGAAACGCTCAACGCCGTGGATGCGTGGCTGTCATCCATTCCGGGCAACGCTTACGCCAACGTGCGCCAGCCCATCGTCTCGACGCTGAACCTAGCACACATGATGCCGGTGTCCGCAGTATGGGCGGGGCCGGAAAAGAACGACCACCTCGACGGCCCGCCGCTGATCGTCACGCGCACCGATGGCGCGACGCCGTTCCGGCTGGTGACGCACATCGGCGACGTGGGCCACACGCTGGTCGCAGGCCCGACCGGCATGGGCAAGTCGGTCTTGCTCGCCACGCTGGCGATGCAGTTCCGTCGCTATCGCGGTTCGCGCATCTTCGCCTTCGACATGGGCCGCTCGATGCGGGCCACGATCCTGGGCTTGGGCGGCGAACACTACGACCTGGGCACGGATGGCGAAATCGCCTTCCAGCCCTTGGCACGCATCGACCGCGAGGGCTACCGCACCTGGGCCGCAGAATGGGTCGAAGGCCGCTTGCTGCACGAAGGCGTGGCGGTCGGCCCCGACGAGAAGGCGGCTATCTGGTCGGCGCTTGGAAGCCTCGCCGGTGCGCCGGTGGAGCAGCGCACGATGACCGGCCTGTCGGTGCTGCTGCAATCGAACGCGCTGCGCCAGGCGCTCGCGCCCTACGTGCTCGGTGGTGCGCACGGCAAGCTGCTGGACGCTGACCACGACCGGCTCGGCATGGCCGACGTGCAGTGCTTCGAGATGGAGGAGCTGATGCACAGCAAGGCCGCCGTCATGGCCGTGCTGCATTACCTCTTTGCGCGCTTCGATGAACGCTTCGACGGATCGCCCACGCTGCTGATCCTCGATGAAGCGTGGTTGTTCCTCGATGACCCGGTGTTTGCCGCGCGTATCCGCCAGTGGCTCAAGACGCTACGCAAGAAAAACGTGTCGGTGATCTTCGCCACGCAGTCGCTCGCGGACATCAAGGATTCGAGCATCGCCCCCGCGATTATCGAAAGCTGCGCCAGCCGCATCTTCCTGCCGAACCCGCAGGCGACTGAGCCGCAGATTCGCACGATCTACGAAGGCTTCGGCCTCAACAGCCGGCAGATCGAGATCGTCGCCACCGCGCAGCCCAAGCGCGACTACTACTACCAATCCCGCCTCGGCAACCGCCTGTTCGACCTCGACCTGGGGCCGGCCGCGCTGGCGTTTGCGGGCGCTTCCACGCCGCAAGACCAGCGCGACATAGACCGCGTGCTGCTGGACGCCGGCGTACCCGGCTTCGCGGGCGCCTGGCTGCGCCATCGCGGCCTCGATTGGGCGGCCGACCTGCTGCCCTCGTTCCCCGGCCTTGCGCCGGGTTCCCTCGCTGATCAACCCCTGGAGAACCTGTCATGAAAAAGCGTCTTGTCGCCGCCGCAATCGCGGCCATGCTTTGCACCGCCACCGCCCATGCGCAATGGGTCGTGGTCGATCCCACCAACCTCGTGCAGAACACGCTGACCGCGATCCGCACGCTGGAGCAGATCAACAACCAGATCCAGCAGCTTCAGAACGAAGCGCAGATGCTGATGAACCAGGCGCGCAATCTCGCCAGCCTGCCATCCAGCGTGGTCGGCCAGTTGCGCGCCAATCTGGCGACCACGCAGCGGCTGATCGACCAGGCGCGCGGCCTGGCCTACGACGTGACGAATCTGGATCGGGAGTTTCAGCGCCTGTATCCCGAGCAGTACGCCGCCACGGTGAGCGGCGACCAGATGTACCGCGACACGCAGGAGCGATGGAAGAACACGCTCAACGGCTTGCAGACCACGATGCGGATGCAGGCCCAGGTTTCGCAGAACCTGGGCGAAGACGAAAGCGTGCTCGCCGACCTCGTGGGCAAGAGCCAGTCAGCCGAAGGTGCGTTGCAGGCGATGCAGGCCATGAACCAGTTGCTGGCCTTGCAGGCCAAGCAGTCGATCCAGTCGCAGCGGCTCCAGATCACGCAGGATCGCGCTGCCGCGCTGGAACTGGCGCGGCAGGCGGCGGCCACGGAGCGCGGACGTGAGATGACGCGCCGCTTCCTGGGCAGTGGCACGCCGTACACGCCGCAAGCCGTCGATTTCTACAACCACTGACGAGGTGCGGCCATGAAGTACGCGCCTGTCGTGTTCGCTCTCGCGTTCCTGCTGTCCGGCTGCGATCAGCCGCTGTCGGTGGCTTCACTGGCCGCCGATCCATCCCGGTTGCACACGCTGCGCGCGCAGTGCCGCACGGGCGCGCACGACGGCGCGTTTTGCGCGCAGGTGGCCCAGGCCGACCTGCGGCGCTTTCTCTCCGGCCAGACCGGGCCGAGCGAGTATCAG
>DASWFL010000286.1:0-3065 GCA_036394255.1 Steroidobacteraceae bacterium | reverse complement strand
CGACCACGCACCGGCAGATGAGCGAAGCCGACCAGCTGCAGGCGGGCGTGACGCCCGACATGGTCCGCGTCTCGGTCGGCATCGAGACGCTCGACGACATCCTCTGGGACATCGACCAGGCGCTGCACGAGGCGGGCAAGGCATGATCAGCTATCAGGTCATCGAGCATGGCCAGCCCCTTCAGGCAAATTTTATTTCAACTCCACAACCGAAGGGCACTGAAGTCCTGGTGCGCATCACTCGCTCCGGGGTGTGCCATTCGGACCTGCATATCTGGGAGGGCTATTTCGACTGGGGCGGCGGCAAGCGCTTCTACGTGAAGGAGCGCGGCTGCGTGCCGCCCTTCACGCCAAGGGAGCGAAGGTAGGGCAGAAGCGCATCGTGTATCCCTGGATCGGCTGCGGCCAATGTCCGGTCTGCAAGGCGGGGCAGGACAATTACTGCCTGAAATCCAGATTCCTGGGTGTGAATCGCGCCGGAGCCTATTCCACGCACCTTCTCGTGCCGGATGCGAAGTACCTGGTGGACGCGAGCGGGATCGACGAATCGTTCGCGGCCACGCTCGCCTGCTCGGCGCTGACTGCCTACAGCGCGAGCGCGAAGCTTCCCGCGCTGGGCGCGAAGGACCGGGTAGCGGTGATCGGCTGCGGCGGGGTCGGTCTCGTCGGCATCTCGGTCCTGCGTGCGAAGGGAGTGAAGAACATCATCGCGTGCGACATCGACGAAACAAAACTCGCCGCAGCAGCCAGGCTCGGCGCGAAGGCGACGCTCGATACCCGATCGCCGGACACGCTGCAAAGGCTGCAAGGCATTGCCGGAGCGATCGACTTCGTCGGCAGCCCCGTCACAGCCGCCCTGGGCATCGCCGCCCTGCGAAAGGGCGGGCGCTACGTGCTCGTCGGCCTCTATGGCGGCGAGCTCGCCCATCCACTGCCGCCGATCGCGCAGCGCGCCATCGGCATCACCGGCTCGTACGTCGGCAACCTCCGCGAGCTGAAGGAGGTGGTGGCGCTGGCGAAGGAGGGGAAACTGAAGCCGATTCCGGTCGAGACGCGTGCGGCGGATCAGGCGAGCCGCGCGCTCGAGGACCTGAAGGCCGGGAAGGTGCTCGGCCGCGTGGTGCTGGATTTCGGGTCTGTGATCACTGCTCCAGCGACCGCACGCCGACCATGACGCCCTTTTCCTGGAACAATCCCTACGCCTGGCCGCGCCGGCCGGTGCTCGCCGAAAATGCCGTGGCCACCTCGCAGCCGCTCGCCGCGCAGGCCGGGCTGCAGATGCTCGCCGCCGGCGGCACTGCGGTCGACGCCGCCCTCGCCGCCGCCATCACCCTCACGCTGGTCGAGCCGGTATCCAACGGCATCGGCTCCGACGCCTACGCCGTCGTCTGGGACGGCAAGCAGCTGCACGGCCTCAACGCCTCCGGCCGCTCCCCGGCCGGCTGGACGCCGGAGTTCTTCGGCGGCCAGAAAACGATGCCGGCGCGCGGCTGGAATTCCGTCACCGTTCCCGGCTGCGTATCGGCGTGGGTCGAGCTGCACCGAAAGTTCGGCAAGCTGGCATTCGAAAAGCTCTTTGAGAGAGCAATTCGGTACGGGCGAGAAGGGTTCCTTGTCTCACCCACCATCGCCGGCCAGTGGGAGAAACAGGTGCCTGAGCTGAAAGCGCAACCAGGGTTCGCCGAAGCCTTCATGCCGGGCGGCCGCGCGCCGCGGCCCGGCGAGCGCTTTCGTTTTCCGGAGCACGCCGAGGCTCTCGAGCAGATTGCGAAATCCAGGGGCGAGGCGTTCTACCAGGGAACCCTGGCCGCAAAAATCGAGGCGCACGCCAGGAAGCATGACGCCGCGATGCGCGCCGCGGACCTGGCGGCACATCACCCGGACTGGGTAACGCCGCTGACGATGGATTACCGCGGCTACACGCTGCACGAGCTGCCGCCCAACGGCCAGGGGATCGTGGCGCTGATCGCGCTCGGCATCCTGCAGCACTTCGATGTCGCCTCGCTCAAGGTCGACGGCGCCGACAGCCTGCACCTGCAGGTCGAGGCGATGAAGCTCGCCTTCGCCGATGCGCGCCGCTACGTGGCCGATATCGACTACATGGACGTGCGGCCGCAGCAACTGCTGGAGCCGGGCTACCTGAAGTCGCGCGCGGCGCGAATCGACATGAAGCGCGCGCAGGACTTCGGCCACGGCACCCCGCCTAAGGGCGGCACCGTCTATCTCACGGCGGCCGATGCCTCCGGCATGATGGTGTCGTTCATCCAGTCCAACTACATGGGGTTCGGCTCGGGCGTGGTGGTGAACGGCATCTCGATGCAGAACCGGGGCGCGGGTTTTGTCATGACGAGCGGCCATCCCAATCGGGTCGGCCCGCGGAAGCGCCCTTACCAGACGATCATCCCGGGCTTCGTCACGAAAGACGGCCGGCCCGTGATGAGCTTCGGCGTCATGGGCGGCACCATGCAGCCGCAGGGCCACGCCCAGGTGATGGTGCGCATCGCCGACCACGGCCAGAATCCTCAGGCGGCCTGCGACGGCCCGCGCTACCGCATCGTGCAGGGCCTGGAAGTCAGCGTCGAATCGGGTTTCGCGCCGGCGGTGCTGGAAGACCTCGCGCGCCGCGGCCACAAGATCGTTTCGGTGCCCGATGACTACAACCAGTTCGGCTGCGCGCAATTGATCTGGAAGCTCGAGGGCGGTTATTTCGCCGCCAGCGATCCGCGACGTGACGGACAAGCCGTGGGGTTCTAAATGCTGAAGATCTGGGGCAGGACAAACTCGGTCAACGTGAAGAAAGCGCTTTGGGCTCTGGAGGAGCTGGGAGTCAAGTACGAGCGCATCGACGCCGGCATGCAGTTCGGCGTCAACAACACCCCCGAGTACCGCAGGATGAACCCGACCGGACTTGTGCCGACCATCGACG
The DNA here is from genome assembly GCA_036394255.1 of Steroidobacteraceae bacterium. Taxonomy (GTDB): domain Bacteria; phylum Pseudomonadota; class Gammaproteobacteria; order Steroidobacterales; family Steroidobacteraceae; genus FEN-1191. The sequence continues at coordinate 140 of DASWFL010000286.1, read as the reverse complement.
ACGACGGCTTCGTGCTGTGGGAGTCGCACGCCATCGTGCGCTACCTCGCCGCCAAGCACGGCGCCGGCACGCTATGGCCGAACGACCTGCGCGTGCGCGCCGACGCCGAGCGCTGGATGGACTGGGCGTTCACCTTCCAG
>DASWFL010000285.1:0-3361 GCA_036394255.1 Steroidobacteraceae bacterium | reverse complement strand
CTCGGGGCGCGCGAGGTGGGCTTCACGGTCATCTCGATGAGCCTGTCCCTGGTGGCGGTGTTCATTCCCGTTCAGCTGATTGGCGGGGTAGTAGGCAAATTGCTTAGCGAATTCACGGTGACGCTGGCGGTGGCCATCCTGATCTCGCTCGTCGTCTCGCTGACGACGACACCGATGATGTGCGCGCGGCTCCTCGGGCGGGAAAGTGCGCGCAAGCCTGGTCGCTGGAGCCAGTCCTTCGAGCGCTACTTTTCCGACTTGCGCCTGAATTACGAACGGACTCTCGCCTGGGCGCTCGATCACGGGCGACTGATGATGCTGATCCTGCTGTTGACCGTCGCATTGAATGTCGGGCTGGCATATATCATGCCCAAAGGCTTCCTTCCCCAGCAGGATACCGGCCAGCTGCGCGGCGGCATCCGCGGCGACGCCTTCTCATCGTTCCAGCTGATGAAGGGAAAGTTCAAGGAGGTCGTCGACATCATCAGGGTCGATCCAGCGGTGGCCACCGTGGCAGGCTCGGTCGGCGGTGGTGGTGGTGGTGGCCCGGGCGGCGGCGGTGGTGGTGGTGGCGGCGGCGGCGGAGCCAGCGCCAATGTCAATATCACCCTCAAACCTCTGTCGGAACGCCATGAATCGGCTGACCGGGTGATCGCCCGCCTGCGCCCGAAAATGGCGCAGGTCACCGGCGTGCAGGCTTTTCTCCAGGCCGTGCAGGACATCGGCGGCGCGGGCGGCGGGCGCTCCGCGAATTCGCAGTATCAGTACACGCTGCTGGGCGATGACCTGACCGAACTGCGCGCCTGGTCCGTGAGGCTCCGCCAGGCGCTGCAGGAGGTTCCCGAGGTGACGGACGTCGATACCGACCTGCAGCCCGGCGGCCTGGAAACCGATCTGATCGTGGATCGTGACGCGGCCTCGCGCCTGGGACTCACGGCCGCGCAGATCGACAACACGCTGGGCGACGCCTTCGCGCAGTCCCAGGTATCGACGATCTACAATCCCTACAGCCCGCAGCAATACCACGTCGTCATGGAGGTGGCTCCCGAATTCTGGCAGAACCCGGACAGCCTCAAGGCGCTCTACATCAGCACTTCGGGAGGGACGGTCAGCGGCACCCAGGCCACCCAGGCGGTGTCCGGCACGACCGTGCTGAAATCCGCCCGCGGCACCACCGCGGGCGCCGTGGCGCAGGATGTAGCGCGCAATGCCGCAGCGAATTCGCTGGCCAATGCGGGGCGCAAGAACACTTCGACGGGCGCGGCGGTGAGCGTGGCGAAGGAAGCGGTCGTGCCCTTCTCGGCTTTCAGCCATTTTTCCACGGGCACGACACCGGTCAGCGTCAATCACACGGGTACGTCCGCGTCTATCTCCATTGCGTATAACCTGCCGGAGGGGGAGTCGCTCAGCACGGCGCTCGCCGCAATCGGACGGACGATGGAACGCATCCACGTACCCGCCACGATCCAGGGCGGCTCCTACGGCACGGCACGCCTGTTCCAGCAGAACACCGGCAACGAGTTACTCGTGCTGCTGGCGGCCTTCGCGGCGATTTACGTGGTGCTCGGCATACTCTATGAAAGCTACAGCCACCCGCTGACAATCCTCTCGACCCTGCCCTCGGCCGGCGTGGGCGCCCTGCTGGCGTTGGTGGCGACCGGCAACGAACTCAGCCTGATCGCCTTCATCGGCATCCTGCTGCTCATAGGCATCGTCAAGAAAAACGCCATCATGATGATCGACTTTGCCATCGACGCGCAGCGTAACCAGGGCTTGAGTCCGCGCGCCGCGATTGCCCAGGCCTGCGCCCTGCGGTTCCGGCCGATCATGATGACCACCTGCGCCGCCATTGCCGGCGCCCTGCCCCTCGCCCTCGCCTCCGGGGATGGCACCGAGATGCGCCGCCCGCTCGGCATTTCCATGGTGGGCGGGCTGCTGGTCAGCCAGCTGCTGACGCTCTACACGACACCGGTGGTGTATCTGTACATCGACCGGCTACGAACCTGGCGCGCGCGTCGTGCGGCGTCCCGGTTCGCCCTTACTGGGAGCATTCCTGCCATTAGTCATCAGTAATAGAAGTTGACTAACTGGTCCGGAACGCCGTAGCCTCCTGGCAGCATGCAAGTCAACATCTACGATGCCAAGGCGCGACTGTCAGCGCTGCTCGATCGGGCGTTAGCCGGTGAGGAGGTGGTCATCGCGCGCGCGGGCAAGCCACTCGCGCGACTGACGCCGTTGGCACACGGTCGCGCCCGGAGCGGTGTGCGCCTGGGCGGCCTGGCGCGTGAGGCTCGCAGGATCGACCCGGCGTTTCACGCACCGCTGAGCGATCGCGACCTGCTGGGCCGATGAAGCTCCTGCTCGATACCCATTGCCTGATTTGGGCGCTGGCAGACTCACCGTCCCTGACGCCGGCCGGCCGCAAGGCGATTGTGGCCGCCGAGGAAGTGTGGTTTTCCGAGGCCTCCGTCTGGGAAACCGGCCTCAAATGGCGCCGCGGCAAGCTGGGTATTGCGCCGCGCCGGCTGGTGGATCAGGCGCTCAAGGACGGCTTTCGCATGCTGGCTATTGGCCTGGAACCGATTCTGCTTTCTTGCGAGCTGCGCCAGGCACACGCCGATCCCTTCGACCGGCTGCTGTATGCGCAGGCACGGCACCACGGCTACACGCTGCTCTCCATTGACCGCAAGCTACGCACCTTCGGCGCGCGGGTGTATCGGCCTTAAGGCAGCTGGCTAGATCGCCGCCTTGGGCGCCACCAGGCTGCTCGGCTTGCAGGCGGCGCGGAGCCGCTCCCAGTCGGCGCGCCAGGAATCGGTCAGGGCGCCGGACTGCACGCGCTCGGCGGCCGGAAACTCGGCGGGGAGCGAAGCGAGCATCAATGTGAAGCGCGGCAGGCCCTTGGGGAATCGGCCGCGCGGCGAGAACACCACACGCCCCTCGACCGGCAGCTCCTCGACCACGGCGCGCACGGCTGCGATGCGATCGTACAGGCCAGTCTGCGGATTCGCGAAGGTGTAGCGCAGTGCGCGATGCATGACGGTCCAGGCCGTCATCTGATCGCCCCCGAAGATATTGCCGGCAATGTTGCGCATGTCGAGCACCACGCAGCCGCGCGTGGTGAGCAGCAGGAAATCGATGTGCAGCGAGCCCCCCTGCCCGTCGGGCACCAGGACGTCGCACAGATATTCGAAGGCGCCGCCGGTCACCGACGCGAGGAGCGCCGCCCGCGAGCGGTGGCGTCGGTACCAGCGCCAAAGCAGCAGCAATAGCACAATGGCCAGGGCGGCCCCGGCGATGCGGGCCATCGTGAGCGCGTCAAGAGGGAGCTGCGGCAGGGTAATCATGGGGCGGGGCCCGC
>DASWFL010000284.1:0-7375 GCA_036394255.1 Steroidobacteraceae bacterium | reverse complement strand
CTACCGCACAGCGATACACACCCTTTTGAAGCGTGACGCCGGCGAGCGCCGCGTAGCCGCCATAGCTCGCGCCGACGATGCACACGCGCTTCGCATCGATAATCCCGTCCTTGGCGAGTGCTGCCACCCCATCCGACAGGTCAGTCTGCATCTTCCGCCCCCATTGACCGAACCCCGCCTGGCGGAATGCCCTTCCGTACCCGGAGGAGCCGCGGTAGTTCGGCTGCAGGACGGCGTAGCCGCGGGACGCGTAAGCTTGTGCCCACCAGTCGAATCCGATCTCGTCGTTGATGCCGATCGGACCGCCATGAGGCATGACCACCAGCGGCAGATTCTTGGCTTCATGCCCGGGTGGCAGCGTCAGAATCGCCTCGATCCCTAATCCGTCACCCGCCACGTAGTGAATGCGCCGCGTTGGACCGACATCGGCATCCTTGATCATCGGATAAGGTCGCGCGACGGGCATGGCTTTGCCGGAGGCGATATCCACCAGCCAGTAGGTTCCGGAGTCCGTGCCGCCGTCCGTCTTGACGATCAGGCGGTCCAGATGGCGGCCGTAGGAGATGAGCTCGACATTAAGGCCTGGAAAGGCCTGGCGCGCGCCCTTGAAGCGCGCCAACAGGGCCGGGTCGAAGAACAGCGCCCTCGGTTCCTCCTGCGTCATCGCACCGATCAGCTGCATCGAGTCCCGATCGTAGAGGTAGCCCTGCACGGTCGAATCGCCAAAGAGCTCTTCGGACTTGCCGTCGGCGAGGGACACCTCCTCCACCACGTCCTGGTCCCCGGCGTCGTCCGCCACCAGGACCGTTCCACTGTTCCTTCCCAACCCGATAATGCCGATATCGCCCTGCGGATCGGTCCGTTCCAGCAAAGGCTTGCCGTGGCCGGGCCCCGCGTACAGGCGCCATTGCCCCGCTCGCTCGGAGTACTCGGAGCGCGCGATTACGTTGCCGTCCGGTGATACGACCCAGTGCCGTCCGGACTCATCCCCAAGCGCCTCACGGCTAGTCTCCGCCGTGTCCAGATCCACGCGGTACAGATCCCAGTACCCGTGCGTAAAGACGTAATCGCCGCTGCCCGTACGCTCATAGCTGATGCCACCGAAATAGCCATACAGGTGTTCCTTCACCCGCGCGATCCCGTAGAGGCCGAAGACTGCATTCGCGACCGATTCCATATGCGAAAAGATCGCCGTCGCCTTGCGCTTGACCAGATCGACATTGATCACGGTCGAGAGCTCGTAATCCTGGCTGAACATCAACGGCGCCTTGAACGTCGATTCGATGTCGACCAGCAGGTGGTCCGCGCCCGCCCAGCGGATGTCCCGCACCTTGGCAACACCCACCGCGGCGGCCGACAAGAGCTGTCCGTCGTAGCTGAGCACCGCCAATCTGCGCGTTTCGCCCACGACGGCCACCAAGGCATATTTGTCACCGGCAGGGGACAGGCTCAGCAGCTCCACACCGGGCAGCCCACCATAGACTTCCAGCGGCGGCGCAGAGTGCGCCGTCCCGCTCAGCCCGATACAGCACATGATCGCGAGCCGCGTTCTCACCACGCTCTACTCCCCAGCTTCCCCCGCACCCCGATCATTATGGGGCAGATAGTCGCCATTGACGCCATCCATTCCTTACCCGGACAATGCGGCGACGGAGTCTTCAGGCAACGCCGATCCGTCCAGCACCGGGGGATCATTGGAAGAGGCCGAATCCAACGCGGACACTCAAACACGCCAGGACGCCCAGCGCCACGTCGAGGTGATAGAGGCCTTTCGGACTGAACTCGTGGAGCTCGAGCGGGCCGGCGTATTGGCCCTGACCGGCGCGCAGCGCAACGCGGTTAATGCGCACCATGCGGCGCTCATCGCCCGACTCAAGGGCGATTTCGACATTGATCGGGATGCCCGATCCAAGCAGCTGTCGCTCGGTATGCGCGTAGCCTCCTTCCTCGGCGCCCTGGCATTCGCCGCCAGTGTGTTCTTTTTGTTCTATCAGTACTGGGGACGACTGGGGACCGGCGCACAGGTTGCGATCCTGCTGGGCGGATCGTTGGCGAGCTTCATGCTCACCGTGCTGATTCGCGCTCGTGATGCGACAGGATACTTCACCAAGTTGGCTGCGCTGGTGGCTTTTTCCTGCTTCGTCCTCAACATCGCCATGCTGGGCCAGATTTTCAATATCACGCCCAGCGACAAGGCCCTGCTCGTGTGGGGAGCCATGGCCTTCCTGTTGGCCTACGCCTGCGATCTGCGCCTGTTGCTGGCGGTCGGGCTGCTGTGCGTGCTCGGATTCGCCAGCGCCCGCGTCGGGGAGTGGAGCGGGCTGTATTGGCTCGATTTTGGCGAGCGACCCGAGGATATCTTTCCTGCGGCGATTGTCATTTTTGCCCTCCCGCGGCTGGCATCGCAGAATCGCTTTGGCGGTTTCGCATCGACCTATCGCTTGATAGGGGCATTGTCCGTGCTGTCCCCCATGCTGGCGCTCTCGTTCTGGGGCAACGTGAGCTACCTGAATTGGGACCCGACGACCATCGAGCACAGCTATCAGGTGATCGGGTTCGCAGCGAGCGCCGCAGCGATCTGGGCGGGAGCGCGATGGCAGTGGCCCGAGACCACCAATGCGGGGGTCGTATTCTTTGTCATCTTCCTGTTCACCAAGTTCTATGACTGGTGGTGGGAAAGCATGCCGAAATACCTGTTCTTCCTCCTCTTGGGACTGACGGCCCTGCTGGCGCTCTTTGTCCTGCGCCGCCTCCGCAGCGGAAGTCCCACCGGTTCCGGTTCCTCGCCATGAATCTTCGATCGAACCGGTTCCTGCTGATCAGCGGTAGCCTGCTGGTCTGCGTGGCGAACGGCATCGTATTCCTGGGAGTCCTGTACAACCGTCACCCGCCGGCCGACAGCACCCTGATGCTCACGGAGCGTGAGCTGGTTCCGTCACGCTCGTGGTCGCTGTCCCCCGAGAATAGCGGCCTGGATCTGCAGATTGAGGTGCGCACTCCCGCGACCCGCTCCGGGAGCCCTGGCGAGAGCGGGGAGGATGAAGGCGCGCCCCCGTGGGGCGGCGCGCAGTGGCTGTCCCCGGAGAAGCTCCGATCTCTGGGATTCCCCCTGGCCTCAACGGGTGACATGGACAAGGACCGGCGTCGCGACGAGAAACTCCTGGCGAGGGATGTTTACCTCGTGCTGGAACTGAACGGCAACGCCTACGAACACGAACTCCAGCATGCCCAGGAGCAGGCCACGCAGGATGAGCTGTTGGCCAGCGCCGCTCCCGAAGACAGGTTGCGTGTTGAGCGCGCAAAATACGGCCGGGAACGGGCCGACGCCGAGCGCAACAAGGAAAGCCGCCTGTTTTGTATAGACGCGGGTCTGGACCCGCTCGCACTGCGACAGCTCTATCCTGATCGCGCTCATTACGCAATTGTCCGCGGGACGGTTCGTCCCTACGTCTACGAGTCGGCAGGACACTGGCGCGTTATGGGGCGGTTCGCGGACCTCAGGATTCCACAACTCAACGTTTCCCTGGTCCATCGCTCCATCTTTGGCGCCAGCAGAAATCGCGGCTACGCCGACGCGATTGCGCTGGGCATCGCAGGTGGCAGGACTGATCGGGAAGGCGCACGCCATTACAGCGTAGAGGTGGCTTGGGGACGCCGGCTCGAACCCTGGATTCTCGGCGCTACGGGAAACCCCTGAGGGGGCAGCCCGTGAACACCATCGCCGCTGCGCTGACGGCACTCGTGGCCGCCCTCCACGGCTCTTTTCTCGTGCTCGAGATGTTCTACTGGGACCGGCCTGCAGGTCGGCGGATCTTTCGCACGACGGCCGAATTCGCGGCCGCGTCGAAGACCCTGGCGGCCAATCAGGGTCTTTACAACGGTTTCCTGGCTGCGGGCCTGATCTGGGGCCTGGCGCTGGGGACCCAAGGCGTCCCCGTCCGCGTGTACTTCCTGATCTGCGTCCTCGCCGCCGGAATCTACGGCGGCGCTACCGTGAATCGCCGCATCTGGCTCGTGCAGGGCGCACCCGCCGCCTTGGCCCTCGGCGCAACACTATTGAACTAGATCTGGGCCTCTTGCCCTTCGGCCGACCGTACGCCGACTGCTTCAGCTGTCGCAGTGCTGGCCTGATCGCTGATGCCCTGCTCAGCAGCAGCCCGCTGCGCGGCCTGCGTCGCGGACTTGCCCACTTCGCCCAGCAACACCATGGTCAGGGCGCCGGCAACGAAGGCGCACAGCACGTTACGGCCAAAGTGACGGATCGCCGCGCGACTGGCGGCCTGCGGAATGTTGCGATCGGCGTTCATGCTCATCTCCTCGATTTCGGGTCGGTCGGTTAGTCTGGAAACTGATGCAAAGAGTTCAACTCCCATGCACCGATCCAACTCCGCTCAGCGCACAAAGTTTCGAAGCCCGCGATCCTGGAGGCTGGAGACTCCGCTCCTTGCGGTCGACGAAGAATTGCAGTAGCCGTGTGGCGACGGGCGTGACGGCGCTCATCCAACGATCGGAGTCATGGAACTCCACCTCCACGGTCCTGTCACAACAGCGACACCTCCGTGCGCTAAAGTCCCGTCCGCCGCAGCGGATTCGGCGTGGCGCCTGCAAACAAAAGGAATGGGATCATGACTCCTTTTGGAGACAGTTCTCATCAAGAGAACGAACGGACCGCGCCGGCACGGCGTTCCTTTCCGGCGAAGCCGGAAAGTCGCGAGCGGCCGACCACTGAAACGGGGCCGGCGATCTACCGGCACCGACCCACTGCCGAACACGCATTGCAAACCACCACGAGCGCGCACGCGCAACTCAACGACGCATCCCTGGTGTTCGACGCCATCTACGACGCCTTTCTGGCGCAGCGCGTCATGCTGTGCGCGTTCGCCGAGCTCCGTGGCGAGGACGGCGCCGAGAGTCTCTGGTAACACGCCGCAGTTTGCTCACGATTTAAAAAGACGGACCGGCCCAGGCTCCTGCGCCGTGCCAGCGTGCGCTGGCCTCACGCCACCGTCGTCATTGAAGCTTCATACTTTCGTCATGCGCGGGTAACAGCGATCTTCGAGCATCCCCACTACTCCGATGTTCATCGGTCGGTGCAAGCCCAAGTTCTTAAGGAGGCCGATACCCATGCGTTTCCCTGCGGCGGTACACTTCGCTCGATCATTTCGGCATCTGGCATTAGCGGCATTGGCCTCATTTCTAGTCCCGACTTACGGCCTCACCGCAGGACGCGACGAGGGACAGCTTGAGCAGCGCGAGAGCGTAGCGGCGCTACACTCCATCAGGCACATCGTCGTGATCTACCAGGAAAACTGGAGCTTCGACTCACTCTATGGACTTTTCCCGGGCGCCAACGGTCTGGCGAATGCCTCACCGGCCTCCCTGAACCAGACCGACCGTTTCGACCTCGCTTTCGGCGGTCAATTCGGGCAGCCCTTCAGCCTGGTTGCCGGGTCGCTGACGCTGGTGACGCCTCCGCAACCCATCAATAACAGGGGACAGCTCGACACCCGCTTCACGGCAGGTCTCGATACCCTGCTGCCCTATGACATCCTGCAGAACTCGACGCTCCAGCCCACGGATGACACAGGCGACCTCGTGCACCGTTTCTGGCACGAGCAATCGCAAATCGATCATGGCGCAATGGACTGGTTTGTCGCCTGGAGCGACAACCCGGGCCTGGTAATGAGTTATTTTGACGCGACCAATCTGCCGGAGGGAAAACTCGCGCAGCAATACACCATGGCCGACAATTTCTTCCATGCGGCCTTTGGTGGATCGTTTCTCAATCACCAGTTCCTGATTGCGGCCGCAGCACCGGTGTATCCGGACGCCCCGGCGTCCATGCAGGCCAGCCTGGACAGCGACGGGCAACTGCTGGTGAATCCGTTGACGGGCAAGATTGTCCATGACGGCAACATCACGCCGATCGGCGGACCCTCGTTCAGCATCGCAGGGGCGACGTTCGACAGGACCTATGCCGTCAACACGATTTTCTCCGCCAACCTTGTCCCCACCTTCTCGGTGGTAGGGAGCCCGAATCTTCTGCCGACGCTCAATGACAGCAGTCCTGGCGATGCAACCCGGCCCTACATCCCCACCATTGGCGATCGTCTGAGCGCCAGCAACGTGAGCTGGAAGTGGTATTCGGGCGGCTGGGACAACGCGCTGGCCAGCTCGGCCAGCAATCCGGCCAACAACGGTGTCGTGCCGGCGAATGCGCCGGTCGATCCGCTGTTCCAGTGGCATCATCAACCGTTCGCGTACTATGACCACTACGCGCCGTGGAAGAATGGCGTCCGCAATCCACTCTCCGCAGCGCACCTGCAGGATGAGAATGACTTCTTCAAGGACCTGCAGGACGAGCGCCTGCCTGCCGTCAGCTTCATCAAGCCGCTGGGGCCTGACAACGAGCATCCGGGCTATGCCGGTCTGCTACAGGGCCAGCAGCATGTGGCCGACATCGTCAGTGCCCTGCAGAAGAGCGAATACTGGGAAGACTCGCTGGTCATTGTGACGTATGACGAGCATGGCGGCCGCTGGGATCACGCGACGCCTCCCACCCGCAACGGCATCTGGGGCGATGGCAGCCGCGTACCGGCCATTCTCATCGGACCGCACGTCAGGCGCGGCTTCGTGGACCATACGCCATACGACACCTTGTCGATCCTCAAGACGATCGAGGAACGCTTCGATCTGCCGCCGCTGGGCGCCCTGGATAAACAGGCGACAGCGCTCACCGCCAGCCTCCGCGACTGATCTCGATCGGGTTTCGCCACGAGCACCGTGGGCGGATCCGCCCACGGTGCTGTCTGCCCTGCCGTCGTCCCTGTAGCGCTGTCGCGCTGCGCCGAGCACTACTTGAAGAGCTCAGCGGAGGACAGCACTTGACTGACGCCCGTTGAGTGACAAAAGCCATTGCTGAAGGTAGTGCGCTTTTCTCCACCGACAACCAGGATCGTGTCATCGCCCAGCACCGTCGCGCTGTGCCCGTCGCGCGCAGTGTTCAGCAGCCCAGTGGCCGTGAATCCTCCGCTCTCGGGTGCGAACAGCGCCGTCGCCGCCAGCGATCCTGGCAGAGTCACATACACGCATAGGCCAGCAAAATTAACGACCCTCCCGACTACGTAATCGAATCCGCCGGCGATGAGCACAGTCCCGTCCGCGCGCAAACTGGCGGTGTGCGCATACGCTTCGACGAGTGGCGAGCCCCCGTACGGCGACAGGCTTCCGACGGCCGTGAACGACCCAGTGGCAGGATCGTACACTTCAGCGTAAGGGTCGTCGGTACCCACAATCAACACCGTGCCGTTCTGCAGGAGAGTGGCCGTGTGGCGCGTGCGCGCGATGGCCATGTTGCCAGTCACCAGGAACATGC
>DASWFL010000283.1:0-12733 GCA_036394255.1 Steroidobacteraceae bacterium | reverse complement strand
GCCCGCCATGAGCGCATAGAAAAGACAGTGTACCCGGCGTATCGCCAGAAACGGCCGAACCGAGGCGCCGAACAGGGTCCACACCAGGATGCACGGCGGATTGACGATCAGACCCACAGCCAGCAGCAGGATCAGGGCCAGGGCGGGCGATAGGCCATCGCGCGCCACGATACCAATGGCGGGTACGGCCGCGCCCCAGGCCTTTGGGTTTACCAGTTGAAAGAACGTGGACTGCCAGAAGCTCAGGGGCCGGGCCGCAAAGCTACCGGCCGGTGGCGGAGCGACATCATCGGAACTGCCATGGCGCAGCAGCTGGTATCCGAGCCACAGCAGGTACAGCACGCAGGCCACGGTGAGCCCGTTCTTCAGCGACGGATAGGTCAGAATGAGGGCGCCCACGCCCGCGAAGGTCACCAGCAGCACGAGCAGAAATCCACTGGTGATTCCGAGCAGGTGCGGGAGCGTGCGGCGCAGGCCAAAACGCGCGCCGGAACTGAGCAGCATCAGGTTGTTGGGTCCCGGCGTGATTGACATGACGAACATGAAGACCAGGAGCGGAGGCGCGTGGTTGAGCAGGGCATTTTCGGCCATGAGCGTCATGATCCAGCAAACAGATGGGGATCGCCATGACCACCAGCAACATTGCCGTCATCACCGGCACCACCCACGGCATCGGTCGGGTGACGAGCCGGGAGCTCGCCCGGGCCGGCTATACCGTCGTGATGCTGTGCCGTGACCTGCAATCAGCCGCCCGCCTGCGCGATGAATTGCGCCCGCTGGTGCCCCCATCCGCCCTTCACCTCGTGCACTGCGATCTCGCCTCGCTGGCGTCGGTTCGCGCCTGCGCCGCGTCCGTGCGGGCAGATTTTGGCAACCTGGCGCTGCTGGTCAACAACGCCGGCATCGTCAGCAGCTTCCGGCGCCGTTCGCCGGACGGCTTCGAGTTGTGCTTCGCGACCAATCACCTCGGCCCCTTCCTGCTCACGCGGCTGCTGCTCGATCGCATCTCGCCCGGCGGACGAATCATCAATGTCGCTTCCTGGGTCCACTACCGGGGCCGCCTGAATCTGCAATCGGTCGACGCACCGCGGGCGCACTACAGCCCTGCCGAGGCGTACGCGCAGTCCAAGCTTGCCAACGTCATGTTTACTCTTGCGTTGGCACGCCGGCTGGAGGGGCAGGACATCACGGTCAACTGCCTGCATCCAGGCGTGGTGGCGACCAACCTGCTGCCGCGCTGGCTGCGCGCACTGTACCGGGTGACCGGCCGACCGATGATCGACGCGGAGCGCGGCGCGCGCACGAGCCTGTACCTGGCCCTGTCCGCAGAGGTCGCCGGCTTGAGTGGCCGCTATTTCGACGAGCAGCAGCGCGAGCGGCCCGCCGCGGCAATTGCCCGGGACCTACAGCAGCAGGAACTGCTCTGGGAGGCCAGCGAGCGCTGGACGGGCCTGCCACCGCTCCCTTAGCCCGCGGAGCCGTAGTCTTGCGCGACCCGCGTGAGCACGGCAAGCGGCATGCAACCGCGGCGCAGGATCTCATGAAATGAACGCAGATCGAAGCGCGCGCCCGCGCGCGCGCGCGCGGCCTCGCGCGCACGGAGCCATTCGAGGTGGCCGATCTTGTAGCTGCAGGCCTGGCCCGGCCAGATGCAATAACGGTCGATCTCGCCGCGTACCCGGTTCGCCGGCAAGGCCGTGACGTCAATCATGTAGGCAATGGCGCGCTCGCGGGTCCAGCGCAGGGCGTGCATGCCCGTATCCACGACCAGCCGCACCGCACGAAACAGCATGGATTGCAGGTAACCGATGCGCCCGAGCGGATCGTTTTCATACATGCCCAGCTCGTCCGCCAACTGCTCCGAGTACAGGGCCCAGCCTTCGCCATAGGCGTCGAAGTCGATGATCGTACGCCGCAGGAGCGGTGTTTCCTTTGCAGCGAGCGCGATCGCTCCCTGCCACTGGTGCCCGGGGAAGGCCTCGTGATGGGTCAGGGTCGGCAGCGAAAGCTTCGGCCAGTTCGCCGTGTCGCGGAGATTGATGTAGTAGCGCCCGGGGCGCGATCCGTCCAGTGGCGCCGGCTGCGCATAGCCCAGCGGGGCGCCATCCTGGATCTCCGGCGGCACCCGCACGATCTCCAGCGGTGCCGCAGGCAGCGTACGAAACGCCTGCGGCAGTCGTTCGCGTATGGCCTCCGCCTGCGCACGCAGCGCGCTGAGCAGCGCCTCCCGCCCTGCATCGTCGTTCGGATAGAGCTGGTTGGGGCGCCGCGAGAGCGCATCCACCCGGGCGGCGACCGATCCGGCCGTGTAGCCCTGCTCGCGCAGCAATTTATCAAGCCGGGCCGAGATCTCGCTGACCTGGTCGAGCCCCAGGCGGTGCACTTCCCGCGGCGCACGCTCGGTGGTCGTCTGGAAGGCAAGGGCTGCGGCATAGTAGGCCTCACCATCAGGCAGTTTCCATATGCCCGCATCGTGCTGCGCGCTCCGGCGGAGCGCCGTGGCGAGTTCGCGCTGCCGATCGAGCGCGGGATAGACCTGTTTGTCGACGATCGCAGCGGCCCGTGTCCCCCACTCGCCGGGCAGGCCCGCGCGGGCGGCGCGTTGCGACAGCGAAGTCGCCAGACCGTTCTCCACCGCGGCCCCGGCACGCAGCTGCGCGACCTGTCCGATCCCGTTGTCGAGAGCAAAATCAGGCGCCAGCACGCCTCGCGCCGCATCCGCCTTCAAGGCTTCGCTCGACGCGTCGATCGCGGCCGAAAATGCCGCCAGGCGCGCAAGATACGCCTCCGCATCCTCCGCCGTGCGCACCGGATGCTGTGAATCCAGGAAGTCGGGCACGCTCTGATAGGGTCCGCTCAATTGACTGAAGACATAGGGCGAATAGCCCGTGACGATGAGCTCACCGAATGGAAACCGGCGGGTACCGGCGACGATGTGCTCGAGCCACCAGCCGACCACATCGCGATCGACCTGGGCGTTGGCCGAGAGCTGCGCGCCATCGATGCGCCGCAGACGCTCGAGCCTCGACTTGCACGAGGCCAGCCAGTGGACCGGGCCCTGCGACGAATAGTCATCCAGCCGGCTCCGCCTTGCCGCGTGCGGCCCGCTATCGAGACCCCACAAGGTCGCGGACTCCGGTTGCTCATTGAGCACCTCGTTCAGAAAAGTATCGAGCAGCGCGCGGAGCCGCTCGTCCTCGGCGCTCCCAGCGCCCGCGGCCGCGACGGCCACGGCATTGCGCTCCAGCATCGCGGTCGCGGCGAGGGCGGCCGAGCAGCGTACAAACAGGCGACGGTCCATGAATACTTACTCCTGCTCCCGGCGGTGGATGTCCGCGCCTGGGTTATCCCGACAGGGCTGCGGCAAGAAACGGCAGGCTGACGTCCATGCGGTAATCGATGTTGGAATGGTCGTCCGGGAATTCCTCGTAGCGATGCGCGACCTGCTGGCGCCGCAGGGAACGGACCAGGCGCCGCGCGCCGTAGACCAGATTGAATTGATCGACATCCCCGCAATCGATGTAAAGCGCCTTGAGGCGGACCAGGCCCGCCCCTTTCGTCTCGACCACGTTGAGCGGATCCCACTTCGCGAAATTCGCCCAGCGTTCGGGAATGAGCTCGGCCGTATCCGGGTCCAGCGGCAGGCGTATGCCCAGGTAGGCATGCGGGTCCGGATCGTAGCTGGCGCACATGCCCAGCATTTCCAGATGGTGTATGTCCTCGTCCCTGGCCTTCGGCTTGGCAAAAAATTCCTCGAGCCAGGCGCGGATGCCCCCGGCCTTGGCGAGCACGGGCAGCATCCTGACCAGATGCGGCAGGTAGACGGTCTCGAAGCCCATATCGCCTGAATGACAGGCAGCAGCGGCCCAGAAGTCCGGGTAGAGCAGCGCGTGCACCACGGCCCCGTAGCCGCCGGAGCTCTTGCCGAAGACACCACGCCGGCCGCTGCCACCACAGTGCAGTTCCCTTTCGATGTACGGCACGGCTTCCTCGAGGAGAAAATCCGCCCAGGCACCCATGGCCGCGCTGTTGATGTACTGGTTGCCTCCCAGCCTGGTGAAGCAGTCCGGAAACGCGACGACCGCGGGCGGCATGGTGCCGGCGCCAATCAGCCGGTCGAGGCGCTCGGGCACGTTTTCACCGAAATTCTTCCAGTTGGTGTGCGCCGGACCGCCCCCGGTGTAGCCCACCAGGTCGACAAGCAGAGGCAGCCCCTCCCCGCTGTGTCCGCCCGGCACATAGACATCGACAATCCGATCGGCGGGATCGCCCAGCAGATTGTTCTCCAGGACGGCGCTGTGCAGGCGCAGGCGGCGTACGGTGCCTTCAGTTCCTGAACGTGCGCGTCGCATGAACTCAGTCTAGCGCTCAGCCCGCCGGCTCACCACCGGCAGGCGAGGCAGACCGCGCTCTCATTGCGGCCCCATGCGTATGGCGCCGTCGAGACGGATGGTCTCACCGTTGAGCATCGGCAGTTCAAAAATATTCTGCACCAGCTGCGCAAATTCCTTAGGCTGGCCGAGCCGCTGTGGAAACGGAACCTGCTTGCCCAAAGAGTCCTGAATATCCTGCGGGATCTGTTCGACCATGGCCGTCTGGAAAGTACCCGGCGCGATCGCCACGCAACGGATGCCGAATCTCGCCAATTCCCGCGCCATCGGCAGGGTCATGCCGGCGACCGCGGCCTTGGTCGCGGCGTAGGCTGCCTGGCCGATCTGGCCCTCGAAGGCAGCCACCGAAGAGGTGTGGATGATCAATCCCCGCTCGCCATCGGCCACCGGGACATTGTGCTGCATGATCGCGGCCGCAGCCTTGTCACACAGGAAAGTGCCGATCAGGTTGATGCGCACGACCCTGGCGAAAAATTCTCCGGCCATCGGACCCTGCTTGCCCAGCACCCGGCCGGCGCCGATCACCCCGGCGCAGTTCACCAGCAGGTTGATGCCTGCCATGCGCTGCGCAGCCGCCCGCATGGCAGCGTCCACTTCGGCCTCATTGGTGACATCGCAACGATGGAAACTGGCCTCGCCACCCCATTCAGCCGCAGCGGCCTGCCCGGCCGCGTCCTGCAGATCCAGCAGGGCGACCTTGCCACCGGCGCGGACTACGCGCTCGGCGGTCGCCCTCCCCAGCCCGGAGGCGGCTCCTGTGACAACGGCTCTCGCGTCCTGGAAATTCATCGGTTACCCCCGTCCGTCACAATCGCTGGTAGGTGCCGAGCGCGCTTGCCTGTGCCGCCAGCTCGCTGAGCGTGCTCAGCAGCGGCGAGGCCAACCCGTCGCGTTGCACCAGCTCATCCAGGCTCTGATAGGGGCCGTGCGCGTCGCGCTCGGCCACGATCTTTTCCGCGAAGCCGGCCAGAGTGCCGTCGAGCGCCGCCAGCTGGTCCGCCTCCGCGGTATTGAGATTCACAACCAGCGGGCCCTTGGCGGCCAGCCAGAGCGCCGGACCCAGCGCCGCGGTGAGCAGCGCGGGCTGACGAGTGGCGCGCCCGATGAGCGCAGCGAGCTGCTCGCGGGCCGGCCCCAGCTGCTGCACGAATTCCGCCTGCTGGCCAATCCTTCCGACCCGTGCCAGCGCCCCGGTCGCCTGCGGCAGGGCGCTCTCGATCGTGGCGCCATAGGTGGTCTCCACGAATATCTGCAGGAACCGCCTCCCCTGCGGCGGATCGGTCAGAATCCAGTCCTGAACCAGCAGCGGAATCAGTGGAGAATCCGGCTGCAGATCCCGTCGGTTCAGACGCTGCAGGGCCCGAAACAGGGAAGTGTATCGGGCTACCGAGGGGCGATGCGCCAACGCACGGTAGAACAGCGTGGCCACCACCCCTTCCGAGGCGAGCATCTGATTGCCGTTCTTCAGGGTGGCCACGTCAAAAGCACTGCTGTTGGCGCGGCGTGCGGCAATATCCTCATCGCCGGGCGGTAGCAGCTGGCGATGGATGAACCCGTTGCGGCGTACGCCGTCGATCCGGAACGTGCCGTCGACATTGCTTTGCCACAGGGGCGTGAAGGCCTTGTCGCCCAGCCCGGCGTCGTGCAACTTGAGAGCGGGGTTGACGGTCAGCAGGCGGGACAGGGCCTGAAAATGGATGGCGAAGCCCTCGTCCAGTGCCGTCGGATCGTCGGTGACGGTCAGGCTGCCATGCCTGAGGCGCGACATGCCGGCCGGCAAGCGCGGCAACACCCGGCGCAGCAACACATGACCGAGCTCATGGGCGAAGATCTCTTCGAAACTGCCGTCCCGGATGGAGGCGGAATCGGTCACCAGCGCCACATAGGGCTGGTCGACGAGGCGATCCCGGCCCGACCTGCGTAACCAGAAGCCACGCTGGGCGAAGCCGCCCTCTTCTTCCGTCAGCAGCAGCCAGCTTGGCTGCGGCGCCTGGCCGCTCACGCGCTGCGCCTGCTCGTCGAGCTTCAACGCGAAAGCGACGGCGCCACGCCGGGATTCGGCCATCAAGGCCCGCAACAATGGGTCGTCTGGCGCTGCCCGCAGGATCGGCAGGGGTTGGCCGCCCGGACCGGGCCTGGTCGCGACCGCCTCGCCCTGCTGTACAGGAATGAGTACGCCCAGGCTGGCCGGTTCGGCAGCGCTGCTCCAGATCGATAGCGCCAGCAGGATAGTAGCGGTCAGGGACTTTTCCATGAGCGTTACCGGTTAGTTGGCCAGCGCGCAGGCCCAGGCTATTGTCACTGACCCGAGCGCGGCGAGGCCAGTGAGCCACTGCGGCACGCGGCTGAAGAGCGCGTCTACTCTACGCAGCGCGGCAAGGGCACCGAGCAGGCAGCCGGTCGCGAATCCCAACGCGTGCGCCACAAGGTCCGTGCCCTCCCCGGCTGACCCGAACCAGCCAAGTAGCACGAGACCGGCGATCAGCGGCGCCCAGCGCAGCGCCCGCCTTTGCGGCAGGTGATACCGCGTGCGCCAGGAATGTGCCGCAATCAGGCCCAGCGCGGTGAATACCGCCGTCGAGGCGCCCACCGACCGGTACGTCGCCGGACCGAAGTGAGCGTCGAAGAAATTGGCGGCGGCGGCGCCCGTGACGATGAGCAACCATGCCGTGCCTCCGCCCAGCTGCCGTGCGGCGAGATACCCGAACCAGACGCCCGCCCCGAGATTGGCGACCAGATGCGGGCCATCCCAGTGCAGCGTGAGCGCGGTCCAGGCACGCCACCATTGGCCCCTCTGCACGAGCGCCCCGTCGAGGTCCCCGCGGTCGAAGGCATCGGGCCGCCACCATCCCTTCGACACGCCCAGTGCGACGCCGTACAGGACGGCCACATAGAGTACGCATCCGACCCACGCCTCTGGATGCGGGCGTTGCGGCACGAACGCCACGGGGTTCCTGGCGGCGCGGCTCTCGGCCTCGTAAGACTGCAGTTGCGCGCGAGCCGCCGCCGCATCGGCAGCTTCCACGCCCAGGACAAAAGCCAGCCCATCGAAGCCGACCGTGCCGGAGATGCCCACGGCGCCCAGCACGAACGCCCGCTCATCACAGTCAGCCCGGCGCCCGGACCGGTAGATTTCGACAATCGAAGCCCCGCCATCCGGCGCGCCGGCTCCGTCAGCTTCTTCCAGCACCGAGTTCCTCCGGATCCAGTTCCAGGCAGCGGCCTACGGTGATCCCAACCCTCACAATGAATCACACCCGCCGGAAAGTCGAGCCACGGGCCGCCCTGGCGTTTGACACGGATTTTCGATATGTACCACACTACATATCCGTACCCCTGTGAGAGACCAGTCGCCACCATGCGCTTGCTGCCCCGCCTGTTTGCAGTCAGCGCCCTGCTGCTGACATCGAAGCTGCTGTACGCCGCCGAACTGGTCCGCGTGTACGCCGCCGCCAGCCTGACCGACGCGCTCGGTGCGATCGCCGCGAAGTGGCAGCAGGCCGGTCATCCGGCCCCCGTTCTGGTATTCGGCGCCTCCTCCACCCTGGCCCGGCAGATCGAGGCTGGTGCATCCGCCGACCTGTTTGCCTCTGCAGATCTCTCCTGGATGGACTATCTGGACACCCGCGGCCAGATCAGCCCGCAGTCGCGCGTCGATCTGCTCGGCAATGACCTCGTGCTCATAGTTCCGAAAGGCCATCGCTTTGCGCTCACCATGGCCATAGGCTTCGATATCAGTGGCGCCTTCTCCGGAAAGTTGTGCACCGGTGAACCCGATGTGGTGCCGGTCGGTCGCTACGCGAAGCAGAGTCTCGAATACTTCGGCTGGTGGACGCCACTCGCCGCTCGCATCGTAGGTACCGACGACGCACGTTCCGCACTGGTCTTCGTCGAGCGCAGCGAATGCGCGGCGGGGATTGTCTACGCCACCGACGCGGCGATCAGCGACAGGGTGGAGATCCTGGCGCGGTTTCCGTCCGAGAGCCACAAGCCGATCCTGTACCCCTTCGCGATCGTCAAGCACGCGCGCCCCGGGACACAGGCGTTCATCGATTACCTGAAAAGCTCGCCCGAGGCGGCCGCGGTGTTCGAGCACTACGGTTTCAGAATACTCGTGCACTGAACCGATGGCGCCCCTGACTATCGAGGAATCGCAGGCGCTGTGGCTATCGGCCAAAGTGGCGCTGTGGGCGACAGCGCTGTGCCTGCCGGCCGGTATTGCCACCAGCTGGCTGCTGGCGCGACGATCCTTTCACGGCAAAGTGCTGCTCGATGCCGTGGTTCAGCTGCCGATGGTGTTGCCGCCAGTCGTGCCAGGCTATCTGCTGCTGCTGCTGTTCGGCACGCACGGTCCCCTCGGCGCCTGGCTCGAAGCGCGGCTCGGCATCGTGATCGCCTTTACGTGGAAGGGCGCCGCGCTGGCATCGGCGGTCATGGCCTTTCCACTGATGGTGCAGCCGGTACGACTCGCGTTTCGCATGATCGACGCGCGCCTGGAGAGTGTAGCCACGACGCTGGGATCCCCGCCATGGCGCACCTTTGTCACCGTGACCTTACCGCTGGCACTGCCCGGCATCATTACCGGCACGATGCTGTGCTTCTCGCGCAGTCTGGGTGAGTTCGGCGCCACGATGGCCTTTGTGGGCAACATACCCGGCGAGACGCGCACGCTGCCGCTCGCGATCTATAGCCTTACGCATGTTCCGGGCGGGGAAACGTCCGCGCTGAGGCTCGCCGGCCTGTCCCTGGCCCTCGCCCTGGCGGCGCTGCTCACCAGCCACGCCATCGGCCGCCGCGCCGAGCGCCGCCTGGGATACTCCGAGACCTGGGGTCCCCGTGCTCAGCATTGACTTGCAATTCGCGCGCGGCGATTTCCTGCTGAACGCACAAGGCCAGTTCGGCATTGGCGTCACGGGCATCTGCGGTGCGTCCGGCTCGGGCAAGAGCACATTGCTGGCGCTCCTGGCCGGGCTGTTGCGTCCGCAAGTGGGGCGCCTGCGATTTGGCGGCACGACGCTGGTCGACACGTCGCTGCGCCAGTTTACGCCGGCCTGGCGCCGGCATTTCGCCCTGGTGTTCCAGGATGGCCTGCTCTTTCCGCATCTGAGCGTGCGCGACAACCTGCTGTACGGGTACCGGCGACTACGGCCCGCCGATCGTCTCCTGTCATTGGAGACCGTGCTGCGCCTGCTGGAAATCGGCTCGCTGCAGGCGCGACGGCCATCGCAACTCTCGGGCGGAGAGCGGCAGCGTGTGGCGCTCGGTCGTGCCCTGCTTTATTCACCGCGACTGCTGCTGCTGGACGAGCCGCTGTCGTCCCTTGATGACCGGCTCAAGCAGCAGATCCTGCCTTTCCTCAAGCGCATCAAGGAAGTGACCAGTCTTCCGATGATCTATGTCACGCACGCCCGCGCCGAAGTGGATTACCTCGCCGACCGGGTGCTGTTCATGGAGGCCGGGCGGCTGCTCGCCTAGCCGACCCTCGGGTCAGGTGGCGACCCCAAGTATCACGCTCGAAGCCTTGAATATAGCCCGCGCGCGCCTGCCTTCAGCCAGGCGGAGTTCCCGGGCCGCGCCGTTGGTGATGATCGCCGCCACCGAATGTCCACCCTTCAGTGTAATCACCACCTCCGTATTGACCGCACCACGTAACAATCGCTTGATGGTGCCGGTCAGCTGATTGCGGGCCGAGAGCTTCAGGCGCGATCTGGATGCCGGCGCCACGATCACCCAGGAAGCCTTGATCAGCGCGATGGCCTCCACGCCCACCCTGAGTCCCAGATTCTGTACGCTCTCATGCGTCGCAATCGCGCATAGCCGTTCGCCTCCCGAAAGGAGCAACTCCACCTCGTCGTTCACTGAGCCGCGACGGATCCGCCTGACGGTGCCGGCGAAATGATTGCGCGCGCTGGTCAGCATGGTGAGTCTGCCGATGATCCGCAGGTCCTGGTCAAGATTCCTGATGCGGGCGTTGAGTAGACCCAGAAAGCGGTCATTCTCCGCCTCGACGGCGCGATAGGTCCCGACGAGCTGCCTGCCCCGCGCCGTGAGTCTCGTGCCGCCGCCACCCTTGCCGCCCTTGAATCGCCTGACCAGCGGACGGTCGGAGAAATTATTCATGGCTTCGACCGCCTCCCAGGCCCCCTTGTAGCTGAGACCCACCGCCTTGGCCGCGGCCGCGATAGAGCGGCTGGCACCGATGCGCGTCAGCAGCTCCATCCACCGCTTGCCCGCCAGCGCGCCAGCGTGAGTCTCCAGGGTGAGGGCGCTGCGGACGCGCAGGGTGGCTCTGGCCATGAAGTTCCGATCAGGCGAGCGCCCGCGGCAGCGCGGCGAGGAACTGATCGACCTCGCGATGCACTCCAATCGTGACGCGCGCCCAGCTGTCGTAGCCGTCGAAGTGGCGACCGACCTTGATGCCTGCGGCGAGCATGCGATCCTGGAACGCCTTCAGGGGCGCTCCGGTATCGAAGAACACAAAGTTCCCCTGCGCAGCGGCTCGCCTGAGCCCCAGGTGATCGAGCGTGGCCTGCACCCGTGCGCGGTCGCCAACGAGCGCGGCCCGCGTCGCCTTCAGAAACGCATGGTCGTTGAAACTGGCGGTCGCGGCGGCAATGCCCGTCGAATTCGGCCAGGTGAGCGACAGCGCGGCGAAGCGCTGGGCCAGCGCCACGGGCGAGATTGAGTAACCGATGCGGAGTCCTGCCAGTCCGTGGATCTTCGAGAAGGTCCGCAGGACGATCATGTTGGGGACGTCCTTCACGAGGCCGGCAACCGTCCCGACGCCCGGCTGATCGACGAGATCCATGTACGCCTCATCGACGATCACGGTGCAGTGCGCGGGAACCGAGCGGATGAAGCGCTCGAGCGCATCGCGCGTCACTGCGGTGCCGGTCGGATTGTTGGGGTTGCACACGTACACCAGGCCCGTGAGTTCCGTGATCGCCGCGCGCATTGCCGGCAGATCGTGGCGAAGATCGGCGTCCGGCGCGACCCAACGCAGCTTCAGGCCCAGCCTCTCGGCGAACTGGGGCAACTCCTCGTAGGTGGGTCGCGAGGCGACGAGTTCGGCCTGCGGGTTCGTCGTCACGGCAAGGAGCCCGGCCATCCGGAGCAACTCACCCGACCCCGTACCGATCACGATCTGGGAGATCGCCACACCCTCGTGTGCCGCGAGTTGCTGCGTCAGCGTCTCGATCGTCACGTCGGCATACCGCGGCGCCTCGCTGACGCTTGCGAGTATGGCCTGCCGGGCCGCCGGCGACGGCCCGTACGGATTCTCATTACTGTCGAGCCTGATCAGGCCTGAGGTGCTCGCCGAGGCGCGCGGTGCGGCGGCCAGGATATTGGTGGGTATGGGGGCCAGGAAGGCCGCCGCTCCGATCAATGCTGCGCGGCGTGTCAGGCGCAGGCCAGGAAAGGTTGGAACCACTATGACGGCACGTGGGTCAGCGCGCATGGCAGTCTCCTCCGAAGATAGCGGACGCTACCACGGCGCGAACGACGGGAACAGTCGCACGCACCACTGCGCTGTGCAGTCCTCCGGCGTGGCGACGGTCCAGTGTATCGACGAGTCTTTTGGAATCGGACGGCGCCTGGCAGCCTACGCGCAGTGGGCCAGCTCGTCGTCTTCCTTGCCGGCAGGAACACTGATCTCCAGCGCAATCTCCTGACTCATCAGCAGGATTTTCTGCCAGTCCTCCGCGGACAGGCCGTTCGTCCGGCCGGCCTGAAGGCGCACGAATTCCGCGAACGCGCGCCGGTTGGCCGACGCGGTGCTGTGGTAGGTCTCCAGCAGCTTCATGCACAGATCGCGACGCAATGGGTCCCGTTCGATCGCCGCCCGCAAGGCCTCGACAATGCTCGTGCGCCGCTCCACGAAATTGGCGCGACCGTGCAGCTCGCTCGGCATGTGCACGTGCGGCGCCTTGGAATCCAGGTCGACCAGGTTGTAATCGAGCACCGTGGTGTTCAGGCGCTTCACGGCAACCTGCTCTTCCGCGGCACTCAAAATCGCCTCGTCGGTCACTGCGCCCTCGATGAGTGGCGTTTCCATCTCCGCCGTGTCGCCGGGTGTGTCAGCCTCCGCCGGCGCGCCCGCGGCTGTACTCTCCGCAGCCGCATAGTCGGCTTCCAGTTGCTCCAGCAGCCGCGTATCCATTTCCGCCGTCGTTATCGCCGCATCTTTCTCCGCTGGCGGTGAAACGGCGCGCTCTTCCGGTGCCTTCACCGCCACCGCGGTACCCGACCCGTCCGCTTGACGTGCGTCCCCGCCGCGAAGGGGTTCGGACGAGGCGATCGCTTCCGCTACGCTCGTAAAGTGTGGCTGCTGCTCCCGGCGT
>DASWFL010000282.1:0-2292 GCA_036394255.1 Steroidobacteraceae bacterium | reverse complement strand
GAAGTCATCTACACGTCACGGCAGAAACTGTTCGACATTGCGCGCGGCAAGGATCGTCGCCCGTTCTTCCTGGTCGTCTCGATGACCCATCCACACGATCCCTATGCCGTGCCGCAGCGCTACTGGGAGCGCTATCGCGACAGCGACATCCCGATGCCGCGCCTCGGCCGGGCTGACGTCCCCGACGATCCGCATTCGCGCCGCCTGCGCCACGTCATCGGCCTCGACCTGCAAACCCCCACCGATGCGCAGATCCACGCCGCGCGTCGCGCCTATTGCGGGGCGGTGTCGTACGTGGACGAGCAGCTGGGCGTGGTGCTCGATGCGCTGCGCGAATCGGCCCTTGAGCGCGACACGATCGTGCTGGTCCTGGCCGATCACGGCGACATGCTGGGCGAGCGAGGCTTGTGGTACAAGATGAATTTCTTCGAACCCGCCTGCCGTATCCCGCTGATGGTTTCGGCGCCAGGCCGGTTCCCGTCGCGCCGTTCGCCGGCGCTGGTCTCGCTGCTCGACATCATGCCGACATTGCGCGAGCTCAGCGGCTGCGCGCAGCCGGATCATTACGCGGTCCCCATCGACGGACGGAGCCTCGTGCCGGAACTGACCGGCAACGACGCGCCTGGGGAAGTGATCGGGGAATACCTGGGTGAAGCGGCGATCGCTCCGGTCGTGATGATTCGCCGCGGCCGCCATAAATTCATTCACTCTCCGGTCGATCCGGATCAGCTCTACGATCTGGTGTCCGATCCGGACGAGCGGCGCAACCTGGCCGCCGACGAGGCGCATAAATCCGCGCTGGCCGGATTCCGCGATGAAGTCGGCCGACGCTGGTCTTTGCCGCATTTGCACGAGGGCGTGCTGGCGAGCCAGCGGCGCCGGCACCTGGTCTACTCCGCCCTGCGCCAGGGCCGTTATACGCCCTGGGATTTTCAGCCGACCCGTGACGCTACCCGTCTCTATGTGCGCAACGACCAGGAGCTGAACGACGTCGAGGCGATGGCCCGCTTTCCGCCACCGGGTGCCCGCTCCTGAAGATGCACTGGCAGTGGCCACTGGTGGCCGCGATCGCGGGCGGCATGGTGCTGGAGAGCGGGCCGGTGGCCGGTGCGATGGAAAGTCCGTCCTGCCAGCATGTGCGGCTCGCGGATGTGGGATGGACGGACGTCACGGCGACGACGGCGCTGATCAGTCGACTGCTCCGGGATCTGGGCTATCAGCCGGCAACCACACTGCTCGCGGTGCCAGTGACCTTCGCCGAGATGAAGGCCGGCAGCATCGACGTGTTCCTCGGCAACTGGATGCCAGCGCAGGCCGAGGGCCTTAAGCCGTACCTGGAGGATCACTCGATCGAGATTGTGCGCAGCAATCTGCAGGGCGCCAAATACACTCTGGCCGTGCCGGCCTACGCCTATGCCGATGGCCTTCAGGACTTCGCGGATATTCAGCGCTTTGGTGCCCGATTGCACTATACGATCTTTGGCATCGAAGCGGGCAACGATGGCAATCGGCACGTCCTCGACATGATCCGGCGGAACGAGCTTGGACTCGGGTCATTCCGGCTGGTCGAATCGAGCGAGCAGGGCATGCTGGCTCAGGTGGCCCGTGCCTATGCCGCCCACGAGCCAATCGTGTTCCTGGCCTGGGAGCCGCATTCGATGAACATGCGCTTCGACCTGCGCTATCTGACGGGCGGGGACGCGAGCTTTGGAGCGAACTTTGGCGGCGCGACCGTGTTCACTCTCGTTCGCGCCGGCTACCTCGAGCAGTGCCGGAATGTCGCGCACTTGTTGCGAAATCTGGAATTCACTACGCGCGGGGAAAGTGAAGTCATGCAGGCGATCACGGAGCGCCATCTCCCGCCGGAGCGTGCGGCTGGCGAATGGCTGGCGGCGCATCCGGCCGTCCGTGAACAGTGGCTGGGCGGGGTGGATCGCCTGAAGAGCGACGCAACCCGCGGACCCGCCCTGAGTGGATTTCTCCAGCGGGGTGAAGTGTGGATCACGACTCACAAACTGCCCGTGGGCGAGACCATCCGCAGGGCGACCGACCGGCTGACCGCAAGTGAGCGCGGAGCCCTGTCGGAAATTTCGGCTGCCGGCGCTAGGCTGGTGGCCGGAATAAATTCGCTGCTCGAGGCGATTCCGAGCCTGATTTTCATCCTGGGCGCCGTGGCACTGGCCTGGCTGTTGCAGCGATCGTGGCAGCTGACCGCATTCGTGGCGGCCGCACTGCT
Source organism: Steroidobacteraceae bacterium (assembly GCA_036394255.1). GTDB lineage: Bacteria > Pseudomonadota > Gammaproteobacteria > Steroidobacterales > Steroidobacteraceae > FEN-1191. The sequence goes on along the minus strand of DASWFL010000282.1, from coordinate 56 downwards.
GTTCATACTGAATCTCGGTTACTGGCAGCTGACCCTCGAGACCCTGTCCCTGGTTG
>DASWFL010000281.1:0-23658 GCA_036394255.1 Steroidobacteraceae bacterium | reverse complement strand
GCGGAGGCATCGTACGTCTCGGCCTCTAGCACCACGCCTGGGCTTGTTTTTGGCCCGAACGGTACCGATACCTCGCAGTTCCGGGGTCTTGTCGAAGTGGGCGTTCTGTTCTGAGCAAACTCTGACTAAGCTTATCCCGTCACCTCAGGGCGTGGCGCGGATCGCTGTGGCGAGTATCTCGAAGAGCGTGTCGATTTCGGCACGGCTGATGATCAGCGGCGGCGAGAAGGCGAGCACATTGCCGGTCGGTCTGGTCAGCAGGCCGCGCGCAAAGCAGTCGCGAAAGACCTCGAAGGCGCGCGTCGGGCTGCGAGCGGGCTCAGGCGCGAACTCGACCGCCGCCATCAGGCCGATGTTCCGGATGTCGATGAGCCCGGGCAGGCCGCGCAGCGCGTGGGCGCGTTCCTCCCAGTAGGGTGCAACCTCCGCAGCGCGTTGCGGCAGCGCTTCGCGCTCGTGGATCTCGAGCGTGGCGAGGGCCGCGGCGCAGGCCACCGGATGGCCGGTGTAGGTGTAGCCGTGATACAGATCGATATCGGCGGGCGGCCCGTGCATGAAGGCCGCATGGACGCCGCGATGCACGAAGACGGCGCCCATGGGGATCGCGCCATTGGTGAGGCCCTTGGCCGTGGTCATCAGATCCGGCGTGACGGCGAATCGCCGGCCCGCGAACCAGTCGCCGGTGCGGCCGAAGCCGGTGATCACTTCATCGAAGATGAGCAACAGGCGATGCTGAGTGCAGATCTGCCGCAGGCGCTCAAGATAACCGCGCGGTGGCACCAGTACGCCGGTGGAGCCGGCGACGGGCTCGACGATGACGGCGGCGATGCGCTCGGCGCCGTGCGCGTGGATGAGCCGTTCAAGATCGTCGGCGTACTCGACGCCCACCGCGGGCTGGCCGCGTGCGAATGCGCTGCGTGCCGGGTCATGCGTGTGGCACAGGTGGGCAATGTTGGGAAGCAGCGAACCCTGCCAGGCCTCGCGATTCTTGGGGATGCCGCCGACTGAAGTGCCGCCGAAGCCGACGCCGTGATAGGCGCGCTCCCTGCCGATGAGCAGATTGCGACCCGGCTCGCCGCGCAGGCGATGATAGGCCAGCGCGATCTTGAGCGCGGAGTCGACCGCCTCGGAGCCGGAGTTGGTGAGGAACACCTGCTCGAGGCCCGGCGGCGCGTGGGTCACCAGGCGTGCGGCCAGCTCGAAGGCAACGGGGTGCCCATGTTGAAGGTCGGCGCAAAATCGAGCGTCTGCAGCTGGCGCGTGAGCGCGCCTGCGATCTCGGGGCGGGCGTGGCCCGCATTGACGCACCACAGGCCGGCGGTGCCATCGAGTATGCGGCGGCCATCGTCGCTCTCGTAATACATGCCGGCGGCGCGGGCCAGCAGGCTCGGCCCGGCGCGAAACTGCCGGTTGGGCGTGAAGGGCATCCAGAAGGCTGCAAGATCCGTGCTCATGGCGCCAAGAGTACGATTCGGGCGAGAATGGTTCCATGCCCGCCCCTAACGCAGCGATCGACTGGCACGCGCGCGCGCGCGCGCTGAAGCCGCGGGGCGAGGCCGTTATCAATGGAAGACGCGTGAGCGCGCAGGACGGCGCCACGTTCGCATCCCTCAGTCCCATCGACGGGCGTACGCTGGCCGCCGTGGCGGCCGGCGCTGCGCCGGACATCGACGCCGCGGTGGCCGCGTCCCGCGCCTGCTTCGAGCGCGGTGAGTGGTCGCTGCAGGCGCCCGCGGCGCGCAAGCGCGTGCTGCAGAAATTCGCCGATCTCGTCGAAGGTGCAACCGATGAGCTGGCGTTGCTCGAGACGCTGGACATGGGCAAGCCGATCACGGATTCGCTCCGTGTGGACGTACCGGCTACCGCACGGTGCCTGCGCTGGTACGCGGAAGCCATCGACAAGATCTACGGGGAAATCGCGCCCACCGCGCCCGATGCACTGGCGCTGATCACGCGCGAGCCGGTCGGAGTAGTGGGCGCCATCGTGCCGTGGAATTTCCCGATGATCATGGCGGCGTGGAAGATCGCCCCGGTGCTGGCGAGCGGCAATTCCCTGGTGCTCAAGCCTTCGGAGAAATCGCCGTTGAGCGCTCTGCGACTGGCAGAACTTGCGGTGGAGGCGGGCATTCCGCCCGGCGTGTTCAACGTGGTGCCCGGCTACGGGCACACGGCCGGCAAGGCACTCGCGCTGCACGGACAGGTGGACGCGATTGCATTCACCGGCTCCACCGCGACCGGCCGGCTCGTGATGCAGTACGCCGCGCAATCGAATCTCAAGCGTGTCTCGCTCGAATGCGGCGGCAAGAGTCCGAACATCGTCATGGCGGACTATCCGGATCTCGGGCGCGTCGCCAGGGCGGCCGCCGCGGCGATTTTCTTCAACCAGGGGGAGATGTGCTCGGCGGGATCCAGGCTCCTGGTGCAGGAGAGCATACGCGAGCCGCTGCTCGCGGAGATCACCGCCCTGGCCGGCCGCTACCAGCCCGGCGATCCGCTCGACCCGGCGACACAACTGGGCGCCATGGTCGATGAGGCGCAGACACAGCGCGTGCTCGAGTACATCGCCGCCGGGCGCGACGGCGGGGCGCGCCTGCTGCTCGGCGGACGGCGTGTGCGCCAGGACAGCGGCGGCTGCTATCTGGAGCCGACCGTGTTCGACCAGGTGCAGCCCGCGATGCGGATCGCGCGCGAGGAAATATTCGGCCCGGTGCTCGCCACCTTGAGCTTCCGCGATCTCGACGAGGCCATCCGGATCGGCAACGACGTCGACTACGGGCTCGCGGCGGCGATCTGGACGCGCGACATCAGCGCGGCGCATCGGGCGGCGCGCGCGCTGCGCGCCGGCACGGTGTACGTCAACTGCTACGACGCCGATGATCTCACCGTGCCCTTCGGTGGCTTCAAGCAGTCGGGCAACGGGCGCGACAAGTCCCTGCACGCCTTCGACAAGTACACCGAGCTCAAGACCACCTGGATCGACCTGGCGTGAGCGGTGGTGCACTGCGCTTCATGGCCACGGCGCCGCGTGGCCTCGCAGATCTGGCGGCGCGGGAAATTCGTGCACTGGGCGTGACCGAACTGGTCGAGCGGACGGCCGGGGTGCGCTTTGCCGGCGATCTGCGCCAGGGGTACAGCGCCTGCCTGTGGTCGCGCGTGGCGAGTCGCGTACTGCTGCAGGTGGCGGATTTCCAGGCGCCGGATACCGCTGCCTTCTATGCCGGCAGCCGCGGCGTCGACTGGAGCGCCCATCTGCAGCCGCGCGATACGCTCGCCTGCGAGTTCACCGGCGCCCATCCCACCATCACCCACAGCCAGTTCGGCGCGCTCAAGCTCAAGGACGCGATCTGCGATCAGCTGCGCGAGTGTTGCGGGGCGCGGCCCGACATCGAGCTGGAACGCCCGGCGGTCCGCGTCGTGGCGCACGCCAGTGGCCCGCGGGTACTGCTGTATATCGATCTGGCCGGCGAGAGCCTGCATCGGCGCGGCTACCGGATGCGCGGCGGGGAGGCGCCGCTGCGCGAGAATCTCGCCGCCGGCATCCTGCTGCGCGCCGGCTGGCCGGAGATGGCCGCGGCGGGCGCGGCTTTTCTTGATCCGCTCTGCGGTTCGGGCACGCTGCCGATCGAGGCCGCGCTGATGGCCGCCGGGCGCGCGCCGGGACTGCAGCGCGATTACTGGGGCTTCAGTGGCTGGCGCGGACATGACGCGGCCCTGTGGGAGCACACGCTGGCCGAGGCGCGTGCGCGTGCGCGCAACACTCTGCCCAACTCCATCCGCGGGAGTGATCGCGACGCGGCAGTGCTGCGCAATGCCGCGCTCAATGCCCAGCGCGCCGGAGTGGCGGAGCTGCTGAGCTTCGAAGTCGCCACCGTCGGCGAGGTGCGCCCGCTGGGGGCTGCGACGGGGCTGGTGTGCAGCAACCCGCCGTACGGGGAGCGGCTGGGCGATGAAGCGGCGGCTCATGCCGCGCATCGCGAACTCGGCGCGGTGCTGCGCGAGCGCTTCGCGGGTTGGCGGGCGGCCATCCTGACGGCCAGCCCTGCCGGTGCGCGTGAACTCGGGCTGCGCACGGTGCGTACGCACGAGCTGTGGAATGGGGCCTTGCCCTGCAGGCTCCTGCGTGTCGATCTGGCTGATCCGGGCGCTCCGGCCCGTGACCCGCGCCTGCCCCGTGTACCCGACCCGGCCGTCGCGGCCAGTCCGGGCGCGCAGATGTTCGCCAATCGACTGGGCAAGAATCTGCGCCAGCTCGGCAAGGCGGCGCGCACCCAGGGTGCCAGCAATTACCGGCTGTACGACGCGGACATGCCCGAGTACGCCTTTGCGATCGATCGCTACCAGGAAGCCGACGCTGGCACCGTGCATCTGTACGTGCAGGAATATGCCGCGCCCGAAAGCATCGAGCCCGCAGCGGCGGCTCGGCGGCGCGCAGAGGCCCTGTCCGTGCTGACGGACGTCACTGCGGTCGAGGCTGCGAACGTGCATGTGCGCCTGCGCCAGCGGCAGCGCGGCAGCAGCCAGTACCAGCGGCTGGGGCGCCAGGGGCAGTTCTTTCCCGTCGAGGAAGACGGGCTGCGCCTGCTGGTGAATTTCACCGACTACCTGGATACCGGACTGTTCCTCGATCATCGGCTGACGCGCCGGCGGCTGCGCGACGCCGCGGCCGGACGGAAGGTCCTGAATCTGTTCTGCTACACCGCCAGCGCCACCGTGTACGCCGCGGCGGGCGGCGCGGCGCACACGCTCAGCATCGATCTGTCGGCCGGTTACCTCGATTGGGCCGCGCGCAATTTCAGCGCCAACTCACTCGCGCGCGAGCACCACGAGCTGCTGCAGGCCGACTGCCGGGAATGGCTGGGCGCGGCGCGTGGCGCGGCCTGGGATCTGATCTTTCTGGATCCGCCGACCTTCTCCAATTCCAAGCGCATGGAGGGCGTGCTCGATACGCAGCGCGATCACGGTGCGCTCATCGAACAAAGCATGCGGCTGATGGCACCCGGTGGGCTGTTGCTGTTTTCGACGAATGCGCAGCGCTTCAGGCTCGATGAGGCGGTCAGCGAACGCTGGGCGGTGAAGGACATTTCGGCGGCGACGATCCCCTTCGACTTCAAGCGCAGCCCGCGCATACACCGCGCCTACGAACTGCGCGCGCGCAGCTAGCCCCGCATCAGCCGCCCAGGGTCCCGCCGCGGCTATTGCGAGCCAGCGTCGTCGTCGGCCTTGAGCTTGTCGGCGGCCACCTGCTTCGCGGCCTCGACCTGCTGCTGCACGCGCTGTTCGGTCTGCTGCCCCTGCCTGGCCTGTTCCGCCGCACTGGAGGCCGCGGTGGCGCCGGTCGCCGCGGTCTCGGCCAGCCCGCAGGCGCTTAAGGGCAGCGCGGCCAGCAAGGCAATGAGAATTCGGTGCATGGCGACTCCTGGTTGCGCCTACCTATAGTCCAGCGGGCGGGGCGGAGCAACGCCAGGCGGTGAATTCTGTGCGCTGGTCCACGGGGTGGGCACGGCGGCGAATCCTGAACGGCGGCTGAACCGGGCGGTTCAGATCCGGTTCAGCGCGCCACCCGGAAACTGCGGCCCTGTGTTTCTCAATCCACGAGGCCGTCATGAATAACTGGATGCTGGCATTGGTTGCAACCGGAGCGCTGGCTGCGGCGGGCGGCGCGACCGCCTACGACGGAGGTCAACGCAGCGAATATGGCCGCGGCGACGGCTCCGGAGCCTATGTGGGCCTGAGCCTGGGACAGCTGCGCTACAGCGAGGCCGGGCTGGACACGATTTCGCCTGCGACGGGTATGCTGACGATCGGCGCGTCGCTGAGCCCCAATCTTTCGCTCGAGGGGCGCATCGGCGGCGGGTTCGCCACTGCCGACACGAATGGCTACGGCGTCAGGGTGAACTCGCTCTACGCGGGCTACCTGAAGGGTTCGCTGCCGCTGTCGCCGGGCTTTTCCCTGTACGGCCTCGGCGGTGTCGCCGGCGTCGACCTGCAGCGCGACTTTGGCCTGGGCGAGACTCATGACAGCGGTTTGTCGTACGGCCTGGGCATGGACTTCGACCTGTACGGTGGGACGCGCCTCGATCTGGAATGGACGCGTCTGGCGAGCGGCAACGACCTCGGCTACGACTACTACGTCGATCAGGCCTCGATCGGAGTGGCGTGGCGGTTCTAGGACCTGTTTCCGGGCCCTACAGCAGATCGCGCAGCCGGTACCACAGCATCGCGAGCACCAGGGCCGGGCGGCGCAGCAGCGCGCCGCCCGGAAAATCGCGGTGCGCGATGCGCGCGAACAGATCGAAGCGCCCGGCGCTGCCGGCGATCGCTTCGGCGGCCAGCACGCCGGCGATGCCCGTGAGCGCGACGCCGTGCCCGCAGAATCCCTGCAGGTACCAGACATTGGGGGCCAGGCGCCCGAAGTGGGGCGCGCGGTTCAGGGTGATGTCGACGTATCCGCCCCAGTGATAGTCCACGCGCGTCCCGGCGAGCTGCGGGAAAACGCGCAGCATCCGCGCCCGCGTGGCCGCCGCGACCTCAAAACGCTCGATCCCGGAATAACTTACGCGGCCGCCGAACAGCAAGCGGTGATCGGCGGAGCGGCGGAAATAATCGAGCACCCAGTTCAGGTCCGAGACGGCCGCGTTGTTGCCGATCAGCTCGCGCGCACGCGCTTCACCGAGCGGTTCCGTCGCGATGATGTAGGTGCCGACCGCCATGATCTTGCGCGCCAGCGCCGGCGCCAGTGATCCGAGGTAGGCATTGCCCGCCAGCAGCAGATGCCGGCAGTGCACCTCGCCACTCGCACCGGCAGCCGCCGTCCGCACTCGCACCGCCTCGGCGCTGACCGTGTAGTCGCTGGCGCGGGTCCCTTCATAGAGCATGGCGCCCGCCGCCTGCGCCGCGCGCCCAAGGCCCAGCGTGTAACGCAGGGGGTGCAGGTGGCCGCTGCCCGGATCGTAGAGCCCGGCCAGATAGCGTTTCGTCGCGAGCAGGCCCCTGAGCTCGCCATGCTCGACCAGGCGGGTGCCGCCATAACCCAGCCTGGCGAGCGCCTCCTGTTCGGCGGCAAGCTCCACGACGTGCCTGGATTTGACGGCGACCTGCAGGTGGCCGTCGACCCAATCGCAGTCGATGGCGTAGCGGGCAATTCGCTGCCGCAGCAGTCTGACGCCCTCGAGCGTGATGTCCCAGATGGCGCGCGCGTCGCCCGGCCCGATGAGCCGTTCGAGGGCGGCCTGACCCTTGGCGATTCCGGGCAGGACCTGGCCGCCGTTGCGCCCGGAGGCGCCCCAGCCCACCCGCTGTTCTTCCAGCAGGACCACCTTGAGGCCCCGCTCGGCGAGGTGCAGGGCGGCCGAACAGCCCGCCATCCCGGCGCCGACGACGCAGACATCCGCCTTGATGGGCGCCGCCAGGGGTGGGGCCGGGGCTGGAATGGCCGCCGTGGCGCTGTAATAGCTTTCGGGGTATCTGGCAAGGGGCTGCAACATCGGGCAAGGATACGCGTGCCCGCGGTTGGCGACAATAAAGTCTTAAAAAACATGTAATTAAGCGCTTTCCAGGCCAGCCGCCGGGGCCGCAAAACTGCCATTTGGCCGGGTTCGCAGCACCTGGCCTATGCTCTAATGGCCTATTCAGCTTCCAGTCGGCTCACCGCCCGCGCTGACGCGCGGTTAGCCGGAGCCGTTCTCATGTCTGCCAAACGCCCATTGATCGGAATACCTGCCGACCGACGTCTGCTGGGGCCACAGGCCTATCATCTGGCCGCGGAAAAATACGTCACGGCGGCCCTGGACGCGGCGGGGGCAATTCCGGTCATCGTGCCCGCGATCGGGCGGGAGCTGCAGTACGAGGGCCTGTTTGATTCGCTGCACGGTCTGCTGTTCATGGGCAGCCCCTCGAACGTCGAGCCGCGCCATTACGACGGGGAACCGAGCGAAGCCGGAACGCTGCACGACCCGCATCGGGACGAGACCACGCTGCCACTGATTCCGCGGGCGGTGGCGGACGGCGTGCCGGTGCTGGGGATCTGCCGTGGCTTCCAGGAGATCAATGTCGCCTTTGGCGGCACGCTCTGGCAGAAGCTCCACGAAGTGCCCGGCCACCTCGATCACCGCGAGCCGAAGGACCAGCCGATCGAACGCCAGTACGCGCCGGTTCACGAAGTCACGCTCGCGCCCGGCGGGTTGTTGCAGCGGCTGGCCGGCGGTGCGGACCACCTGCAGGTGAATTCGCTCCATGGACAGGGCGTGCGCGAGCTGGGCAGCGGTCTCGTCATCGAGGCGCGCGCGAGCGATGGCGTCATCGAGGCCTTCCGCGTCACTGCGGCGCGCCGCTTTGCGCTCGCCGTGCAATGGCACCCGGAGTGGCGGGTGATGGAAAACGCGTTCTCGATGGCACTGTTCGCCGCCTTTGGCGCCGCCTGCCGGGAGCGGATGTAAGACCGGAAGGTGATTTATGCCCAACGAGATTCAACAGTTCTTCCGCGACCACGGCATCTCCGAGGTCGAGGCGATCATTCCGGACATGGCCGGCATCGCCCGCGGCAAGCTCATGCCGGCGGAAAAATTCGCCGAGGACGCGGGCATGCGGCTTCCCGAGAGCATCTTTCTGCAGACCGTCACCGGCGATTACCCCAGCGATACGAGCTCGGCCATGAGTCCGGCGGAAATCGACATCGTGCTCAAGGCCGATCCGAAGACAGTGCGTGTCGTGCCCTGGGCGGCCGAGCCCACCGCACAGGTAATTCACGACTGCTTCTACTCGGACGGGCGCCGCGTGAGCATGGCGCCGCGCCAGGTGCTGCAGCACGTGCTCGAGCTCTATGCCGAGCGCGGCTGGGATCCGGTGGTCGCGCCGGAACTCGAGTTCTACCTGGTCGAGCCTAACGTCGACGCCGACTATCAGCTCAAGCCGCCGGTCGGCCGCTCCGGGCGCGCCGAGCCCGGGCGGCAGTCCTACAGCATTGCGGCGGTGAACGAGTTCGATCCGCTGTTCGACGACGTCTACGCCTTCTGCGAGGCGCAGGACATCGAGATCGACACGCTGATCCATGAGGACGGTCCGGCGCAGATGGAGATCAACCTGCTGCACGGCGATCCGCAGAACCTCGCCGACCAGGCCTTCCTGTTCAAGCGCACCGCGCGCGAGGCGGCGCTGCGCCACAAGATGTATGCAACGTTCATGGCCAAGCCGCACGCCAAGGAACCGGGCAGCGCGATGCACATTCACCAGAGCGTGGTGGATCGGCAGACCCGCGCCAATATCTTCAGCAATGCCGACGGCACGCCCTCGGCCCTGTTTTTCTCGCACATCGCCGGGCTGCAGCGTTACCTGCCGGCGGCCATGAGCCTGTTCGCGCCCAACGTGAATTCCTACCGGCGCATCGCCCGCGCTTCGCTGGCGCCGATCAATGTCCAGTGGGGCTATGACAATCGCACCGCGGGCCTGCGTGTGCCGGTGTCCGACCCCGAGTCGCGACGCGTCGAGAATCGGCTCGGCGGCGCGGACGCCAACCCCTATATCGCGATCGCTTCTTCGCTGGCCTGCGGCTACCTCGGCATGGTGCAGAACCTCAGGCCGAGCGAGCCGATCTCCGGCAGCGCCCACGATCTGCCCTGGGACCTGCCGCGCTCGCTCGATGATGCGCTCAAGCGCCTCATGGACTGCCAGCCGCTGGTGCAGCTGCTGGGCCAGCCCTTCGTCTCGGCCTACACCATCGTCAAGCAGGCCGAGCACGAAGTGTTCCTGCAGGTGATCAGTTCCTGGGAGCGCGAGCATCTGCTGCTCAACGTCTGAGCCAGTTTCCCCGCGTGCCGCGCCGGTGTATATAGGGGGCAGCCAGCAACCATGGCCCGCGGCGCCCGCGGCGCAGAACAGCAACGAATCCCTGCAGGAGCCTGCCTCATGATCCCCAAGCCCGGTCTGCTCGTGCTCTACACCCTGGCTGGCCTTGCGCTGGCCGGTTGCAGTGCCGAACAGGAGGCCGCACCGGGCACTCCCGCGGTGCGCGCGGCGGCTGCGTCGGGCGCCGTCACCGACGATGAGAAAGTACTCAACGTCTATAACTGGGTCGACTACATCGCGCCCGGCCTGGTGCCCGCCTTCGAGAAGGAATACGGCATCAAGGTCAACTACGACGCTTTCGAATCAAACGAAGTGCTCGAGACGAAGCTCCTGACGGGCAACACGGGCTATGACATCGTCGTGCCTTCCGCTTCTTTCATGGCGCGGCAGATCAAGGCGGGCGTGTTCCAGAAACTCGACAAGTCGCTGCTGCCGAACCTCAAGAACGTCGATCCCTATTTCTCCAAGCAGATCGATCTGTTCGACCCGGGCCTGGAACATGCGGTGAACTACTTCTGGGGCACCTCGGGCGTGGGCTACAACCTCGGGATGATCAGGGCCGCCATGCCTGATGCGCCGGTGGACAGTTTCCGCATGTTCTACGACCCGGCCGTGATCAAGAACTTCAAGCGCTGCGGGGTCTCGATGCTCGATGCACCCGATGAGGTGGTCAACACCGTGCTGGTATTCCTCGGCCGTCCCGCCAACAGCGAGGCGCCCGAGGATCTGGCCGCCGCGGAGAAGGTGCTGATGTCGATCCGCCCGTACATCCGCTCCGTCAATTCCTCCAAGTACATCGAGGACCTGGCCAACGGCGAGATCTGCCTGGCGCTGGGCTGGAGCGGCGACGTGCTGCAGGCCGCCTCGCGCGCCAGGGAAGCGGCCAAGGGCAACACCATCAAGTACAGCATCCCCAAGGAAGGCGCGGTCGCCTTCTTCGACATGCTGGCCATACCCGCCGATGCGCCGCATCCGCGCAATGCGCACCTGTTCATCAACTACCTGTTGCGCCCGGAAGTGTCCGCGAGGAACTCGAGCGCGATGCACTATGCCATCAGCAATGCCGCCGCCTATTCGCTCATCGATCCGGCGGTCTACAATGATCGCGGCATCTTTCCGTCAGCCGAAACCAAGCAGCACATCGTGCCCGATCTGCCACGCTCGCAGACCTACACGCGGCTGCTGACCCGCATGTGGACCAGGTTCAAGTCGGGTCGCTGAGAACAATGGAGCAGGGCCTGCCGGGCGGGGCCGGCCGGCGGGTCATCAATATGGCTGAACAACGCAGCAAGACGCCGGAACCCTGGCTGGATCCGCACGCCCAGGCCTACATCCGCATCGAGAGTGTCACCAAGCGCTTCGGAAATTTCGTCGCGGTCAATAACGTCACGCTGAAGGTCTACAAGGGCGAGATTTTCTGCCTGCTCGGCGGCTCTGGCTGCGGCAAGACCACGCTGCTGCGCATGCTGGCGGGTTTCGAGCCGCCGAGTTCAGGCGCCCTGTTCATCGACGGCCAGAACATGGCGGACATTCCGCCCTACGAGCGCCCGGTGAACATGATGTTCCAGTCCTACGCACTGTTCCCGCACATGACGGTGGCGGGCAATGTGTCCTTTGGCCTGGAACAGGAGAAAATCACGCGCGCCGAGATTGACCGGCGCGTCGGGGAGATACTCGATATCGTCAAGCTGGGCGAGTACGCGAAGCGCAAGCCGCACCAGCTCTCGGGCGGCCAGCGCCAGCGCGTGGCGCTGGCGCGCTCGCTCGTCAAGCGGCCCAAGCTCCTGCTGCTCGATGAGCCGCTCGGCGCCCTCGACCGGAAACTGCGCGAGCACACGCAGTTCGAGCTGATCAGCATCCAGGAAAAGCTCGGCGTCACCTTCGTGGTCGTGACCCACGACCAGGAAGAGGCCATGACGCTGGCCTCGCGCGTCGGCGTGATGAATCACGGCGAGATAGTCCAGGTGGGCACACCGCGCCAGATCTACGAATTCCCCGCCACGCGCTTCGTCGCCGACTTCATCGGTTCCGTCAATCTCTTCGAAGGCCAGCTCACTGAGGATGAACCTGAGCATGTGCGCGTGCGTTGCGACGAGCTGCCGAACCCGGTGTACGTCGATCACGGCCTGAGTGCGCCACCGCTGGCCTTTTGCTGGGTGGCCATCCGGCCGGAAAAGCTCGTGCTCGGACGCGACCGGCCCGCCGGTGGCGATAACTGGGCGCACGGCGTCATTCGCGACATCGCCTACATGGGGGACATGTCCGTATTCATGGTGCGGCTCGATGCGGGACGCGAGGTGCGCGTCACCCAGGCCAATCGCACGCGCAAGCCCGAGGAGCAGTTCAGCTGGGATGAGCCGGTCTACCTGAGCTGGGACGCCTCGAGCCCGGTCATCGGCCTGGGCTGAGATGGCGGGGCGCACCTACCGTTCCCCGAGCTCCCGGCGCCGCGGTCCCCGTGCCTCGGGCCTGACCAGGCCCTGGGCGCCGCTGTGGCAGCTGTTCTATCGCTTCGGTCCGCCGCGCTGGTCGGCCTACGTGCGCGATCACTGGATCGGCAAGCCGCTGGTGACGCTGGTGCCGATGACCTGGCTGGTGCTGTTCTTCCTGGTGCCGTTCATCATCGTCTTCGGCATTTCATTCTCGCAGTCGATCCTGGCAATACCACCCTATGAGCCGCTGTGGAGCTGGGTAGGCGACAAGGTGCTCGCGCTGCGGCTCCATCTCGGCAACTACAACTACCTGTTCACCGATTCGCTCTACATCAGCTCGTACCTGTACTCGGTCAAGGTGGCGGCGGTGTCCACTCTCCTGTGCCTGCTGCTCGGCTACCCCATGGCCTACGGTATTGCGCGCTGCACGCCCACGGTACGGAGCCTGTTCCTGATGCTGGTGATCCTGCCGTTCTGGACCTCCTTCCTGCTGCGCGTCTACGCCTGGATCGGGCTGCTGAAGAACAACGGCGTCATCAACAACGTACTGATGTCGCTCGGCATCATCCACGAGCCGATCACGATGATGCAGACCGACTTTGCGGTGTACATCGGCATCGTCTACTCCTACCTGCCGTTCATGATCCTGCCCCTGTACTCCAACCTGGAGAAGCACGATCGCACGCTGCTGGAAGCCGCAGCCGACCTGGGCTCGCGCCCGTGGAAGGCCTTCATGCGCATCACGCTGCCCCTGTCCATGCCGGGCATCGTCGCTGGCTCGCTCCTGGTGTTCATCCCGGCGGTGGGCGAATACGTGATCCCCTCGCTACTCGGCCGCACGGATCAGCTCATGATCGGCCGCGTCCTCTCCGATGAATTTTTCGCGAACCGCGACTGGCCGGTGGCCAGTGCCGTGGCCATCGCCATGCTGGTGCTGCTGGTGGTGCCGATCGTGATCTTTCAGCGCTACCAGAATCGGGAGCTGGCGCACAAATGATCGGTGGCCGCAAATTCTTCGTGCCGACCGTGCTGGCCTTCGGCTTCGCGTTCCTGTATGTGCCGATCCTGTCGATGATGTTCTTCTCCCTCAACAACTCGCGGCTGGTCACGGTCTGGGACGGCCCGCACTCGCCGACTCTCAAGTGGTACGGACTGCTGTTCCAGAACCACCAGATCATGGGTGCGGCCTGGCTGTCGATCAAGATTGCGACGATGAATGCCTGCGTGTCCGTAGTCCTGGGCACGCTCGCCGGGCTGGTGCTGGCGCGCTTCGGGCGCTTCCGCGGCCGCACGCTGCTGGCGGCCATGACCACGGCGCCGCTGGTCATGCCCGAGGTCATCACGGGTCTGGCCATGCTGCTGCTGTTCGTTGCCATGGAGCAGCTGATCGGCTGGCCGGCAGGGCGCGGCATCACCACGATCACCATCGCCCATGTCACCTTCTCGATGGCCTACGTCACGGTGATCGTGCAATCGCGCCTGGCCAACTTCGACGATTCGCTGGAGGAAGCGGCCATGGATCTGGGCGCGCGCCCGGCGAAAGTTTTCTGGCGCGTGACGCTGCCCCTGATCATGCCTGCGATCATCTCCGGCTGGCTGCTGGCCTTCACGCTGTCCTGGGACGACGTGGTGATTTCGCAGTTCGTCGCCGGACCGAGTTCCACCACCCTGCCCATGGTGATTTTCTCCAAGGTGCGGCTGGGCGTGAGCCCGGATGTCAACGCGCTGGCGACGCTGATGGTTCTGATCGTCGCCACCGGCGTGGTGTGCTCGGCGCTCGCCATGCAGAAGCGGGAAAAGCGCCGGCAGCGCGAGATGCAGCTCGCAAACGAATGACGCCCATGGGCAAGCTCCCGGACGTGGGGACCACGGTGTTCGCGGTGTACTCGCGGCGCGCGGCCGAAACGGGCGCCATCAACCTGGGCCAGGGGTTTCCCGATTACCCCATCGACGAGCGCCTCGCCGAGCTCGTGCACCAGGCCATGCGCGCGGGCCACAATCAGTATGCTCCGATGCCGGGGCTGCCCGCGCTGCTCGAGCAGATTGCCGCCAAGCTGTCGCGCGTCTACGGCATCCAGCCGGACCCGGTCCGCGAGATCACCGTGACGCTCGGCGCCACCGAAGCGATCTACTCGGCCATCCAGGCGCTGGCGGGCGCCGGTGATGAGGTGATCGTCTTCGATCCGGCCTACGATTCCTACGATCCGGGCGTGCGCCTCGCCGGCGCGCGCTGCGTGCACGTGCCGCTGATGCCGCCGGCGTTCCGGCCCGACTGGGAGCGGGTGAGCGCGGCATTATCGCCACGCACGCGGCTGGTGATCACCAATTCCCCGCATAATCCGGCCTGCAGCTGCCTCACGGCCGCGGATCTCGACACGCTCGCGGGGCTCCTGCGCGGACGGGACTGCACGGTCCTGGCCGACGAGGTCTACGAGCACATGGTGTTTGATGGAGCGCGCCATGCCAGTGTGCTCGCGCACCCGGAGCTGCGCGCGCGCAGCGTCGCGGTCTACTCCTTCGGCAAGACCCTGCATGCCACAGGGCTCCGGGTCGGCTATGCCGTGGCGCCCGCGGCGCTCACGGCCGAGCTGCGCAAGGTGCACCAGTTCAACACCTTCACGATCACCACCTTCGTGCAGCAGGCGATCGCCGATTACCTGAGCGAGCATCCGGCCTGCGGAACGGACCTGCCGGCATTCTTCCAGCTCAAGCGCGACCGGCTGGCCGCACTCCTGGAGCCCAGCGGCTGGCAGGTGCTGCGCTCGGCCGGATCGTACTTCCAGCTCGTCGATTACGGTGCCCTGTCGGCGCGGCCCGACGTCGAGCTCGCCAACCTGCTGATCGACGAGGCGGGCGTCGCCTCCATCCCGCTGTCGGTCTTCTATCGTGAACCGCCACCGATGAAGCTGTTGCGCCTGTGCTTCGCCAAGCGCGACGAAACGCTGGTGGAGGGCGCCCGGCGCCTGGCGGCCTGGGCGGCGCGCCAGCGTACAATGTCGTGATGGAAAAAAGCACGCGCCTCAACCATCCGCCGGAGGTGGCGGTGCCGGCCGACAACCACCCGGTGGTCGCGCCGATACACCAGAGCGTCAAGTTCGAATTCGACACGGTCGCCGAGACCGTGCGCTTCCAGCGCGGGGAGCGGCCGGGCTTCCACTACCTGCGCGCCTCCAACCCCACGACCCGCCAGCTGGAGCTCACGCTCGCCGGGCTGCAGGGGCGCGCGGAGTGCATCGTGTGCGCTTCAGGTGTCGCGGCGATCAACGGTGCGCTGTTTGCGCTGACCCGGCAGGACGATCACGTGCTGTGTTTCATCGAGAGCTACGGCGCGACGCGCCATTTCATCCGGGGCAATCTGGCCCGTTTTGGGGTGCGCCATACGCTACTTTCAATCGAGGATCTGGCCGGTGTCGAGCAGGTGCTGGCCTCGACTCCAACGCGGCTGCTGATCTTCGAGAGTCCGACCAATCCGGTCAGCAAGATTGCCGACCTCGCCGCGATCAGCGCACTGGCGCGCCGGCACGGCGCGCTGACGCTGCTGGACAACACCTTTGCGGGACCGCACCAGCATGGACACTACGACATCGACCTGTACCTGCACAGCCTGACGAAGTTCGCGGCCGGACATGGCGACGTCATGGGCGGCGCGGTCATCGGCAATGAAGAACTCGTCGGCCGGATGCGCCCGGAATTCAACCTGCTCGGCGGGGTGCTCGACCCGCACGCCGCTTTCCTGGTACAGCGCGGGCTGAAGACCTACTTCGTCCGCTACCGCGAGCAGTCGGCGAGTGCGCAGCGGGTGGCCGAATTCCTGCTCACCCATCCGGCGATCGCGCGGGTCCAATACCCCGGCCTGGCCTCGCACCCGCGCCACGAGCTGGCCCGCAGCCAGATGAGCGACTTCGGCAGCGTGTTGAGCTTCGAGCTGCGCGGCGGAGCGGAGGCGGCACGGCGCTTTGCGGAGGCCCTGCAGCTGTTCGCGATGGCGGCCAGCCTGGGTGCCACCGACTCGCTGGTACTGCCGCCGCAGATGCTCGGGGCCCGGGATCTGAACGCGGAACAGCTGCGGCTTTCCGGCATCGGCCCCGGTACGGTGCGATTGTCGATCGGGCTGGAAGACAGCGCCGATCTGCTGGCCGACCTCGCTCAGGCACTCGCGGCCGCCGGCTGATCACTGCGGCATCGGCGGCAGGCCTGCGAGTGCGTGCAGGCCGAAGGCGACGAGCAGCAGGGCCGATAGCCAATTCACGCCGCGCAGCCAGCGCGCACTGAGGCGCGAGCGCAGCAGGCTGGTGGCGCTGCTCAGCAGCAGCCACCAGAGCGCCGAACCCAGGAAGATTCCTGCGACCAGGGCCATTGCGAGGCTGTAGGCCGGTCGGGATCCCAACCCGAGCCCGGCAAACACCGCCGTGAAGGACATGATCGTCGTCGGGTTGGCCAGCGTCAGCAGCAGGGTCGAGAAAAAAGCACTGCCCAGGCTGCCCGCATCGGCGGCGACGGCCCGCTCGGGCGGGTGCGCCAGCGCGGTGCGCGCTCCGAGGTAACACAGGAACACCCCGCCACCGAGCGTCAGCCAGTAATGCTGGGTCACGAGAAAGCGGGACAGAAAGGTCAGCCCGAATCCGGCGACTACGCCATAGCAGGCATCGGCCGTCGCGGCGCCCAGACCCGCCGCGAGCCCGTAGCGCCGGCCATCGCTGAGGGTGCGGCGGATGCACAGCAGCCCGATGGGGCCCACCGGCGCGGCGATGGCCAAACCCACCGCCATGCCCTTGAGGAGCGCGGCAATCACGCCCGCGGCGCGGCCTTCATCAGAAATTGCTGATCAGGGCGTCCGCGAATTCGCTGCATTTCACTTTCTTGGCGCCGTCCATCAGGCGCGCGAAGTCATAAGTGACGACTTTCTGCCCGATTGTCCTGTCCATGGCCCTGATGATGGCGTCGGCCGCTTCAGTCCAGCCCAGGTAACGCAGCATCATCTCGCCGGAGAGAATCACCGAGCCCGGATTCACCTGATCGAGGTTGGCATACTTCGGCGCCGTGCCGTGCGTGGCCTCGAAGACCGCATGACCCGTGACGTAGTTGATATTGGCGCCGGGAGCGATACCGATGCCGCCTACCTGCGCGGCCAGCGCGTCGGACAGGTAATCGCCGTTCAGATTCAGGGTGGCGACGATGTCGAACTCCTCGGCCCGCGTCAGCACCTGCTGCAGCGTGATGTCGGCGATGGCATCCTTGATGAGGACCAGGCCGGCTTTCAGGGCCTGCGCCTGTTCGGCGTTCGCGGCCGCCTCGCCGCGGGCCGCCTTGCTGCGTTCCCACTGGGTCCAGGTGTAGACACGCTCGCCGAACTCGCGCTCCGCCAGTGCGTAGGCCCAGGAGCGGAAGGATCCCTCGGTGTACTTGAGGATGTTGCCCTTGTGGACGATCGTCACGCTCTTGCGGCCATTGGCAAGGGCGTACTCGACCGCGGCGCGGAACAGACGCTCGGTCCCCTCGCGCGAGACATTCTTGAGGCCGATTCCGGAGCTCGCCGGAAAACGGATCCGCGCGTAGTGCTTGGGAAAATTGTTCTTCAGGAAATCGATGAACTTTCGGTTGTCTTCACTGCCTTCCTCGAACTCGATGCCGGAATACAGGTCCTCCGTGTTCTCGCGGAAGATCACCATGTTGACCTTCTCGGGCGACTTGACCGGGGAGGGCACGCCCTTGAACCAGCGCACCGGCCGCAGGCACACGTACAGGTCGAGCATCTGGCGCAGCGCGACGTTCAGCGAGCGGATGCCGCCGCCCACCGGCGTGGTGAGCGGTCCCTTGATCGACACCAGGTACTCGCGGCAGGCGGCGACCGTTTCATCGGGCAGCCAGCTGTTGAAGGCCTGGTGGCTCTTTTCGCCCGCGTAGACTTCCATCCACTCGATCTTGCGCTTCTGCCCATAGGCCCTGGTGACCGCCGCGTCCATGACGCGCACGCTGGCGCGCCAGATGTCCGGACCCGTGCCGTCGCCCTCGATGAAGGGAATGACCGGACGATCGGGCACCACCAGCCTGCCGGCGCTGATGGAGATCTTCTGGCCGGCGGGTGGTGGCGTCGGCTTTGCAGTGTTAGGCATCGTCATGGGAATTCGCGGCTCTGGTGGCGGGAAAAGGCGGATCAAAATGCTATCACACGCGCCGGTCCGGCCGCTGTGGCGATGCGGCGCGCTGGCGCCTAACCGGGCAAAGCGGCACACTGCCGCGCCATGAGGAACGCTGGATCCGCGCTGCCGAGCCTGCCCGCCATGGATGGCTTTCGCATGCCAGGGGAATTCGAAGCGCACGAGCGCAGCTGGCTCATCTGGCCCGAGCGTCCCGACATCTGGCGGGAGCGGGCGCTGCCGGCGCAGCAGGCCTTCGCCCTGCTCGCGGCGGCGATTGCGCGCTTCGAGCCCGTGACGGTCGGCGCCTCGCCGCGCCTGCTCGCCTTCGCGCGCGCAGCGCTCCTGCCGCGGATTCGCGTAGTGGCGTTGCCCAACGACGATGCCTGGGTACGCGACACGGGTCCAACCTTCGTCGTGAATGCCGCCGGGCAGCGGCGCGGTGTCGACTGGCGCTTCAACGCGTGGGGCGGGCTGTATTCAGACTGGGCGCGCGACGATGCGGTGGCGCGGCGTGTCCTGGCCTTCCAGCACTGCGCGCGCTATCGGGCGCCGATGATCAATGAAGGTGGCGCCATCCATGCCGACGGGGAGGGCACGCTCCTGGTCACCGAGCAATGCCTGCTGAACCCGAATCGCAACCCGGGCCTGAGCCTGTTCCGCATCGAGCAGCTGCTGCGCTCCTACCTGGGTGCGGAGCGGATCATCTGGCTGGGCGCGGGCGTGATCAACGACGAGACCAGCGGGCACATCGACAATCTGGCCTGCTTCGCGCGGCCGGGCGAGGTGTGCCTGGCCTGGACCGACAACCGGCGCGATGCCCAGTACAGGGTTTCGCGCGACGCACTGGAGCGGCTCGCGGCGGCGCGCGACGCCCGGGGACGGAGGCTGCGCGTGCATAAGCTGCCCATGCCGGGGCCGCTGTTCATGAGCGCGGCCGAGGCGGCCGGCATCGCCCGGCGGTCCGGCACGCGCCGCGTGCGCGCCGGGCACCGCCTGGCGGGAAGCTACGTCAATTTCTACCTGGCCAACCGCGCGGTGATCGCACCGCTGCTGGATACGCGCACCGACGCGAGCGCCCTGCGCGTGCTGCGGCGGGTGTTTCCGGAGCGGCGCGTGGTGGGTGTTCCGGCGCGCGAACTGCTGCTCGGCGGCGGCAATATTCACTGTCTCACGCAGCAGGTGCCCGCGGCGCGTCCACGCCCGCGCGCGACCGCGCCGCGATCCAAGGGGGCGTAGCGGTGGCGGCGGCGCATCACGACCTGGCCCGGCGGCTCAAGCTCCGCAGGGGTGGGCGCGTCGCCTTGAGCGAGTCCAGCGCCGGGCGCACGCTGGGCTGGGAGGAGACGCAGGCGCGCGAGGCGAGCCGGAAAATCGCGGAACAGCTCGCCGAACTGCAATACCTGCTCTATGCCGACGGCCGCTATGGCGTGCTGGTGGTGCTGCAGGCGATCGATGGCGGCGGCAAGGACAGCACGATCCGGCACGTATTCTCGGCCTTCAATCCCCAAGGGTGCACGGTGAGCGCCTTCAAGGCCCCGGGCCCGGAGGAGCTGCGCCATGATTACCTTTGGCGTGTCCACCAGCATGTGCCCCCGCGCGGCGAGATCACGGTATTCAACCGTTCGCACTATGAAGAGGTGCTGATCGCACGGGTCGACTCGCTCGTGCCACG
Source organism: Steroidobacteraceae bacterium (assembly GCA_036394255.1). Classification (GTDB taxonomy): domain Bacteria; phylum Pseudomonadota; class Gammaproteobacteria; order Steroidobacterales; family Steroidobacteraceae; genus FEN-1191. The sequence goes on along the minus strand of DASWFL010000281.1, from coordinate 3,574 downwards.
CGCGACCTGGCAGAAGCGCTACCGCCAGATCAACGAGTTCGAGCGCATGCTGGTCGAGAATGACGTACGCGTCGTGAAGATTTTCCTGCACATCAGCAAGGCGGAGCAGCGCCGCCGTTTCGAGGAGCGCATCCGCGAACCGCGCAAGCAGTGGAAATTCGACTCGCAGGACCTCGTGAAGCGAGCGCAATGGGCGACCTACCGGCAGGCCTACAGCGACATGCTGGTTCGCTGCAACAGGAAACATGCGCCCTGGTACCTCGTGCCCGCCGATCACAAGTGGCTGCGCGATCTGGCGGTCGGGCAAATCCTGCTCGCACAGCTGCAATCGCTCCGGCTGCGCTTTCCGCCGCCCCGCTTCAATCCCCGCAAAATGCGCGTGCCCTGACCATGCGCCTGGCGGCACTCATCCTGGCTGGACTGCTGCTGGCGCGCTCAGCGGGGAGCGCCCCTGCAGCGGATGCTGCGCCGGGTGCGCCGGATGCGACGCGGCCCCGCATCGGCCTGGTGCTATCCGGAGGTGGTGCGCGCGGCGCGGCGCACATCGGCGTGCTGAAAGTGCTGGACGAGCTGCACCTGCACGTCGATGCGATCGCCGGCACCAGCATGGGCGCCGTGGTCGGCGGCCTCTACGCCAGCGGCATGAGCGGCCGGCAGATCGAGAGCCTGTTCACGTCAGTCGATTGGCAGGACGCGTTCAGCGATCGTCCCCGGCGCGCGGACCTGGGATTCCGGCGCAAACAGGAGGACCGCGATTTCCTGGTCAACCTGCCGCTCGGCGTCCAGGGTCACCGGCTGCAGATCCCGACGGGCCTGATCCAGGGCCAGAAGCTCACCCAGCTGCTGCGCCGCGCGACGCTGCCGGTAGCGGACATCAGCCGCTTCGATGAGCTGCCGACGAGGTTTCGCGCGGTCGCCACCGACCTGGAATCCGGCAACGCGGTGATCATGGACTCCGGCGATCTGACGACCGCACTGCGCGCCAGCATGTCGGCGCCGGGGTTCCTGGCCCCGGTGGAGCGCGACGGCCGGCTCCTGGTCGACGGCGGCCTGGTGGAAAACCTCCCGATCGATGTCGCGCGCAGCATGGGCGTGGATGTGCTGATCGTGGTGGATGCCGGCTTCCCGCTGCAGACGCGCGATCGCCTCAATTCCCTGACCAGCGTGTCCAACCAGGCCCTGGCGATCCTGGTGCGGCGCGACGTCGAGCGCCAGCGCGCCACGCTGGGCCCGCGGGATCTGCTGCTGCAACCGGCGCTGGGCCAGCGCAATTCCTACGACTTCGGTGCCGTGCCAAGTACGGTGCGGGCGGGCGAAGAGGCGGCGCGCGCCGTGCTGGCGCAGCTCACGGCGCTCGCCGCGCGGCCGGCGAACGGCGCGGTCTCTGCGGGCGGACCTGCAGTTGCGGCGGCCAACGTGCCCGCGCCCGCTCCGGTGGTGAAGTTCATCACGACCGACCCGGCGTCGGCCCGGTATGCGAGCCTGGTCCGTGAGGTCTTTGCCGACCAGCTGAACCAGCCCCTCCAGCCCGAGCTCGTTGCCAGGCGCATTGCCGACATCTACGGCCGCGGGAATCTGGAGCAGCTCGACTACCGCCTGGTACAGGCCGGGAATGGCGATCAGGGCCTGGAATTCACGGCACGCCGCAATTCCTGGGGCCCGAACTACCTGCGGCTGGGGCTCTCGCTGCAGGATGATTTCGCCGGCAACAGCACCTTCAATGCCGCCATGCGCCTGTCCTTCACCGAACTCAATGCCCTGAACGCCGAGTCGGTGCTGGACCTGCAGATTGGCGCTTCGCCGCGCGTCGGTGTGGAGTTCTACCAGCCCTTGTCGGCGTGGCACCGCTATTTCGTCGCGCCGCACCTGCTGGCGCAGGCTCATGACCTGCCGCAGCTCGATACCGCCGGGACGAGGATCGGCACTTTCCGAGTGCGCAGTTTCGAATATGGCGTCGATGTCGGACGCGAATTCGGCAACTGGGGCGAATTACGCGGCGGGATCGTGGACAGCCGCGGGAGCACGACGGTCCGGCTCGGAGATTTCAACACGGCGGAGACCTCTTACCACGTGCGCGCCAGCTTCTTGAGCTTCAACTACGACCGGCTCGACAGCAGCAACTTTCCGCGCAGCGGCCAGGCGCTCAGCCTGGGCACGCGCTTCGAGCAGCAGGTGCGGGGCGCTCCGGTGTCCGATCTGCTGACCCTGGACTGGCGCGGCGCCTGGTCGCGCGGCAAGAACACGGGCCTGCTGTGGGTCTCGGGCGGCAGCACCATCGGCGGGAGCGACACCAACGTGCGCAGCTTCTTTCCGCTGGGCGGTTTCCTGAGCCTCTCGGGCCTGCCGGCGCAGTCGCTCGCAGGGCCACACTACGCGATTGCGCGCGCGCTGTATTTTCGCAGTGTCGGGAGCGGCGGGGAGGGCGTCCTCAACGTGCCGGCCTACGCCGGGTTGTCGGTCGAGCTCGGCAATGTCTGGGCCACACGGAGCGATCTGAGCTTCAGTTCGGCGCGCCGCGATGCGGCACTGTTCTTCGGCGCCGACACCTACATCGGGCCGGTGTACCTGGCCGCGGGCTACGACGAGAGCGGGGTCACGGCCTTTTATCTGTTTCTCGGCCGCAGTTTCTAGACTCTAAAGCCCGCGGCTGGAGGCGAGGTTTTCCACCTTCGCGAACACCAGTGCGGGCCGGTCCCCGGGCCGCGAATACTCGTGCTTGCGGCTCATCTCCACCAGGGCCGCGTCGCGCTCCGCCGCCGTGCGGTACCAGTGCGTGCGCTGCCAGTCCGCGCCGCACAAGGTCCCGAAGGGGTCGAGGGTCCGCAGGCTGACTCGCAATCCATACGGGCGCGGCTCTATAGTGGGAGTCCACGTCAGGTTGTGTGAGTTTGAAATGCCCATTGAGCGATCGGGTGGAGGCTGAAACGGCCGCTATTCTAATCGGTAATGGGCGATGAGCGTGCGGAGGGAAGCGATGAATCACTTCGTCAATGGGCATACCTTGCGGCCGCCATTTCCCGCGGGCCTCAAGCAGGCCCTGTTCGGCATGGGATGCTTCTGGGGCGCAGAGCGCCTGTTCTGGGAACAGCGCGGCGTCTACACCACGGCCGTGGGCTATGCCGGCGGCACTACAGTCGACCCTGACTATCGCCAGGTGTGCAGCGGCCGGACCGGGCACGCTGAAGTGGTGCTCGTGGTCTACGATCCAGCGGCGATTTCCTACCAGGCCCTGCTGCAGTTGTTCTGGGAGTCGCACGATCCGACACAGGGCATGCGGCAGGGCAACGACGTCGGCACCCAGTACCGCTCGGTTATTTTCTGCGGCGATGCCGCGCAGCGCGCGGCCGCCGAGGCCAGCCGGAGCGAGTACGGCGAGGCACTGCGGTCCGCGGGCCGCGGGCGCATCACCACCGAGATCGGAGATGCGCCACCGTTTTATTACGCCGAGGACTATCACCAGCAGTACCTGGCCAAGAATCCGGATGGGTACTGTGGGATTGGAGGCTGCGGGGTTGCCTTTAAACCCTCGGAGTCGGCGGTGGCGGAGAAAGTGTGAGAACCGGCCTGTAAACGG
>DASWFL010000280.1:0-3548 GCA_036394255.1 Steroidobacteraceae bacterium | reverse complement strand
TGTGGCCGAAGACTCACAGCCGCGGGCTCATCGACCGGGAGACCGAGCAGCGCGTGACGGAGCTCATGGCAGGCATGAGCCTGGAGGAGAAAGTCGGTCAGATGATCCAAGCCGATCTCACCACGGTCAGGCCCGGAGACTTAAGGGAATATCCGCTCGGTTCAATTCTGGCCGGCGGCAATTCGCCGCCCCTCGGGGCGCCAGACCGCGCTCCGGCCAGTGTCTGGATCGACACTGCGCGCGCTTTCCGCGCCGCGTCACTCGAAGTGCGGCCCGGCCATACCCCGATCCCGGTGATGTTCGGCATCGATGCCGTGCACGGCAACAGCAAGGTCGTCGGCGCCACGATATTTCCGCACAACATCGGACTGGGTGCGATGCACGACCCGGCGCTGATGCGTCGCATCGGCGCCGCGACCGCCGAGGAGACCGCCGCCACCGGCATCGACTGGGCCTTTGGCCCGACCCTGGCCGCGCCGCAGGACGATCGCTGGGGCCGCACCTACGAGGGCTATTCGGAGAGTCCGGCGCTGGTGAAGAGCTATGCCGGCGAGATGGTGCGCGGACTGCAGGGCGAGCCGGGCGCAGGACGGATGCTGCAAAGCGGTCACGTGGCGGCCTCCGCCAAGCACTTTCTGGGCGACGGCGGCACCACGGACGGGATTGATCAGGGCGACACCGATGTCAGCGAGCGGGAGCTCATCCGCACGCATGCTCAGGGTTACGTCAGCGCGATTCCGGCCGGCGTGATGGGCGTGCTGGTCTCCTACTCGAGCTGGCAGGGCCGCAAGATGCACGGGAATGACAGCCTGCTGACCGGCGTGCTCAAGGGGCAAATGGGCTTCGACGGCTTTGTCGTCAGCGACTGGAACGGCCATGGCCAGGTGCCGGGCTGCAGCAGCGCGGATTGTCCGGCGGCCGTCAACGCCGGCCTGGACATGTTCATGGCGCCGGACAAGTGGAAAGAGCTGTACCACGCCACGCTCGCGGAAGCGCGCGCCGGCGTGATTCCACCGAGCCGCATCGACGATGCGGTGCGCCGCATCCTGCGGGTCAAATTCAAGCTCGGACTGTTTGAAGCAGCGCGGCCCTGGGAAGGCCGGAGCGGTGTCGTCGGCAGTTCTGCGCACCGCGCGCTCGCGCGCCAGGCGGTGCGCAAATCCCTGGTGCTGCTGAAGAACAACGGCCGATTGCTGCCGCTGCGTGCCGGCGCGCGGGTGCTGGTCGCCGGCGAGGCGGCTGACGACATCGGCCGTCAAACGGGCGGCTGGACGCTCTCCTGGCAGGGCACCGGAAATACCAACGGTGATTTTCCCAACGGGCAGTCCATCTATGCCGGATTGCGTGCGGCGCTCGCTGCGGGCGGCGGCAGCGCGGAGATCAGCGTCGATGGGAGCTTTAAGCGAAAGCCCGACGTCGCGATAGTGGTGTTCGGCGAGACGCCGTACGCGGAAATGATGGGCGATCTGCACACGCTCGAATTCCAGCCGGCCGACAAGCCGGATCTCGCGCTGCTCAAGCGCCTCAAGGCTGGAGGCGTCCCGGTCGTGGCGGTATTTCTGTCCGGGCGTCCGCTGTGGGTGAACGCCGAGATCAACGCGGCCGACGCGTTTGTTGCCGCCTGGTTGCCGGGCAGCGAAGGGGGCGGCATCGCGGATGTGCTGATCGGTGACGCCGCTGGCAAGCCGCGGCACGATTTCACCGGCAGGCTGTCATTCTCCTGGCCGAAGAGCGCGGGAGCGCATCACCTGACCAACGGCAAACAGCCCTACGATCCGCTGTTTCCGCTTGGCTACGGCCTGGACTATCGTCAGGCTGTCACGCTGCCAAAGCTGTCGGAAGAGTCTGGCGTCAGCGCGGCGACGTGGAATGTGGATCGCTACTTCGTCAACGGGCACACGCCGGCGCCGTGGGGCTTTGAGTCGGGCCCGGAAGATCGCGTGGCGACACGTGCCGTTGATGCGGGCGGAGTGCAGGAGGCCGGCCGCGAGTTTCGCTGGAACGGGCTGGGCAGTGACAGCGTGGCACTGAGCGGGCCGGCGGTCGATCTGCGGCGCCAGGCGAACGGTGAGCTGTCGCTGATGATCAAGTACCGGCTCGACGAAAAGCCTGCAGCGCCGGTGCAGCTGGCAATGCGTTGCGATCCGCGCTGCGATGACGCTGCGGCGCTGCAGCTGGATACCGAGCTGGCGGAGGCCCAAGTTGGGCAGTGGCGCACGCTGAAGGTCAGGCTCGCCTGCTTTCAGGAGGCGGGTGTCGATATGGCAAGGGTATCCAGACCATTCGAGGTCACGACCCGAGGCCGGCTGGCACTGACTTTGCTCAGCGTCCAGCTGACGACGGATCCGAGCGGCACGATTTGCCTGCCGCGCGCTGTCATGTAGGCTCCCGCCATGCGATTGCCGATCATTGACCGACTGCGCTGCACGACGGTGCTGGCGCTCGTTGCGGCCAGCGCCCAGGCAGGCATCGCCGCGCCGACGCTCGATCCGCTATTTCAGGATCACGCGGTGCTGCAGCGCGGCCAGCAGATCGTCGTTCGCGGCACTTCGGCGCCGGGGGCAACGATTCAGGTGACACTCGCCGGGCAGCACGCTGAAGCCCACGCCGATGACGCTGCCAGGTGGCAGGCGACACTGCCACCGCTGGGTGCGGGCGGACCCTACGATCTCGAAGCGCGCGATGCCGCGGGCGGCAGCGCGATCGCCCGGGATGTGCTGATCGGCGATGTGTGGCTGTGTTCCGGACAGTCGAACATGGAAATGCAGGTCCGGCGCGTGTCGAACCTGGAGACCGAGATCGGCGCTTCCGCCAACAGCCAGGTCCGGCTGCTGCATATCGAGCGCAGCAGCAGCGTGGTGCCGTTGACGGAATTTACGCCACCCGTGCACTGGCTCGTCGCCGGCCCGCGCACGGTCGATAACTTTTCCGCGGCCTGCTACTTTTTCGGGCGCGAGATCGAGCACAGCGAGGGCGTGCCCGTCGGCCTCATCGACTCGAGCTGGGGCGGATCGATCATCCAGGCCTGGATGAGCGCGGCGAGCCTGCGCCAGCACGACGGCTCCCGCGACGGGATCGCCGAGCTCGAGGCGTACGCGCGCGATCCGGCCGCGGCGGCAGCTCGCTGGCAGGATCGAGTGGAGCAGTGGTGGCGGGAGCGCGATCCGGCCGCCATTGGTCCGGCGGCCTGGAGCACCTCAAGCTTCGATGATCAGGCCTGGCCTGTGATGCGGCCGGCGGGATGGTGGGAGAACTCGGGCGTCGCGGAGCTGAAGGACTTCGATGGCATCGTCTGGTTTCGCACGTCGGTGAGCGTGACCGCCGCGCAGGCGGCTGCCAAGGCGATGCTCGATCTGGGGCCGATCGACGACATCGATACGACCTGGGTGAATGGCGTGCGCGTCGGCTCCGGCGACGCCTGGGACCAGCCGCGCTTTTACCCGCTCGCCGCAGGCACGCTGCATGAGGGCAGCAATATTATCGCGGTGCGCGTACTGGACACCGGCGGTGGCGGCGGGATGTGGGGCCCGCCGGAGCAAAAGCTGCTG